>JBBIPD010000163.1:5459-7109 GCA_037443025.1 Chloroflexota bacterium | reverse complement strand
CCCGGTTGTTGAGTGAATATGCTGCAGCCCAGCAGCAATATGGCCTGGCTGTGCGCCAGCTCAACAGCTTGTTGGGAACCGCCAGCGAGACCGACATCGCCTTACAGGAAGCCAACCTGGCTAAAGCTCAAGCCCAGCTCCTGGAGGCACAGCGTGAGTGGGAACGGGTCAAAGACGGCGTCAGCCCGGCGGATATTGCTTTGCTGGAAGCCCAATTGGAGGATGCCCGGCGTGAGTACGAGCGGGTGAAAGCAGGTCCCAATCCCGACGATATCGCCGCGGCTGAGGCTCGGGTTGCCGCTGCCAGAGCCACACTGAGACTTGCTCAAATTACCGCCCCTTTTGATGGCACGATCACCAGGG
Organism: Chloroflexota bacterium; assembly: GCA_037443025.1. Taxonomy (GTDB): domain Bacteria; phylum Chloroflexota; class Anaerolineae; order Anaerolineales; family UBA4823; genus JAQBDA01. The sequence goes on along the minus strand of JBBIPD010000163.1, from coordinate 6,746 downwards.
TATTTAGCAAACCCGGCGATCAGGTCTCGCCTGGCACCCAGGCGTTTCGCCTGGATGATCTCTCACATCTCCTGGTTGATGTTCAGGTTTCGGAAGTTGATATCAACCGGATTCAGCCGAACCAGGCGGTCAAATTGATTTTCGATGCGATCTTGAATAAGGAGTACAACGGCGTGGTCAGCGCGGTCTCCTCGGTGGGCAACATCAGCCAGACAGGGGTGGACTTCACGGTGACGGTTGAACTGACCGACGCCGATGAGGATGTCAAACCGGGCATGACCGCCGGGGTTAATATCATCGTCAGCCAGTTGGAGGACGTGCTTCTGGTGCCTAACCGGGCGGTTCGGGTTGTGGAAGGCAAACGGGTGGTGTATGTTCTGAGAAACAATTTTCCTACGCCGGTTGAAATCCGCCTGGGCGCCTCTTCGGAGACCAACAGCCAGGTTTTAGAAGGGGATTTACAACCCGGGGATTTAATCGTGCTTAATCCGCCAACGGTCTTCTCTCAGAACGGTCCCCCGCCGTTCGTAAGAGGAGGGCAGTAAAATGGTTGAACCCAAAGCAAATGGCAAAGAATGTGATTCCTGCGTCATTGAAACCCGGAATATTACCAAGGTGTACAAAATGGGCGAGGTCGAAGTGCACGCCTTGCGGGGTCTTTCAATGCGCGTCAATCGGGGCGAGGTGGTTGCCATCATGGGACCTTCGGGATCGGGAAAATCCACCCTGATGAATATGATTGGCTGCCTCGACCGACCGACATCTGGCGAATATTTCCTGGATGGGGAACGGGTGTCGGATTTAAAGGACGATCAGTTGGCGGAGATTCGCAACCGTAAGGTGGGTTTTGTTTTCCAGAGTTTCAACCTCCTCTCCCGAACCACGGCTCTGGGTAATGTGGAATTGCCCATGCGCTATGCAGGCATCACCCGTGGACGAAAACAGCGCGCCCAACAGGCGTTGGAGATGGTCGGTCTGGGAGACCGTCTTTACCACCGCCCCAGTGAATTGTCTGGGGGGCAGCAGCAACGGGTGGCTATCGCCCGCGCCCTGGTTAACGACCCGGCGATCATCCTGGCAGACGAACCGACGGGCAACCTGGATACCAAATCGGGCGAGGAGATCATGTCGCTCTTACTGAGGTTGAATCGTGAGCGCGGCACCACGCTGATTATTGTCACCCACGATCCGGATGTTGCTGCACAAACCCAGCGGATCATCCACATTCGGCATGGGGTAGTGGTGGAGGGTTGATTGGTGGGGTTGCGGTGGGATTTGAAATTATTC
>JBBIPD010000163.1:0-5449 GCA_037443025.1 Chloroflexota bacterium | reverse complement strand
AGGGTTGAAATGAAACTGTGGCAGGCATTTATCGAGGCTTTGGAGAGCTTATCTGCCAACAAGCTGCGCTCCAGCCTGACCATTCTGGGCATCGTCATTGGGGTTGCGGCTGTGATCGCCATGATTTCGATTGGACGCGGCGCCCAGAATACCATCACCGGTTCCATCCAGGGCATCGGCACCAACCTGATCTTCGTCTTTCAGGGCGGTTCAGAAGATGTACGCAACCCCAAACCGATCACCCTGGGCGACGCCCAGGCGGTTGCAGACCCATTCTCTGCCCCCAACGTCGCTGCGGTAGCCCCGGTGTTGCAAGGCAGCGGGGAGGTTTCTTTTGCGGGTGAAAGCACCGTCACCCAAATCTCAGGGGTGACGCCGGATTACGCCCGTGTGCGCAATGTAGGCGTCGCCGAAGGGGAGTTCATCAGCGAGGAGCACATGTTGGGCAGGGCATCGGTGGTTCTGCTGGGACCAGACGTGGCTGATAAGCTCTTCGGGCGTAGAGAAGGGTTGACAGGCGAGACGGTGCGCATTGAAAACCAGCCCTTTCGCGTGATTGGGGTGCTGCAGTCAAGGGGCGGTTCGGGCTTTTCCAATCAGGATAACCAGGTGATCGTGCCGCTTACCACCGCCCAAACCCGGCTGATTCGTCGCTCCAGTCCCGATCGAATTGATTTACTCCTGGTCGAAGCTGTGAACGCCCAGGCGGTGCCCCTGGCATCGGAGGAAGTGGCGCAAATCTTGCGCACCCGTCACCGCACAGCGATTGGCGCAGACGATTTTACCATCCTGACCCAACAGGATTTCCTGGATACGGCGCGCACCATTACCAATGTGCTCACCATCTTCCTGGGAGGCATCGCTGCCATCTCTCTGCTGGTTGGTGGGATTGGGATCATGAACATCATGCTGGTCTCGGTCACCGAGCGCACGCGGGAGATCGGTTTGCGCAAAGCGCTAGGAGCGCGGCGTCTCGATATTCTGGTGCAGTTCTTGACCGAGTCGTCTGTGCTCAGCCTGATTGGAGGCTTGATTGGCATTGGGTTGGGATATGCGATTTCCTTTATCGTCGGTCGGATCGCGGCTGCCAACAACGCCGAGATCAACCCGGCGATTGGGATTGATACCATCCTGATTGCAACCCTTTTCTCCACCGCGGTCGGTCTGTTTTTCGGTTTGTACCCGGCGAACCGCGCCGCCAGATTAGAACCGGTCGAAGCGCTGCGTTACGAGTAGCGCTTGCCTTCGCCCCTGTCTCTGAGTTCCGGGTTGGATTACAAACCGGAACTCTTGCTTTCGGTTAACGCCGCTTTCATCCGTTGCAACGCTTCTGTCAGAGTGCTGCGTGGGCAGCCGAAATTCAGCCGCACGAAACCTTCCCCGCCCTTGCCAAACACCGCCCCATCATTCAAAGCTACACGGGCGCGCTCCAGAAAGAACTTGTACGGGCTGGACCGGACAAGCTCAGCCTCAGCCGCGCGGCAGTCCAGCCATGCCAGATAGGTGGCTTCGGACTTGAACATGCGTATCCCTGGCAGCTCCGTCTGCACGTAATTGTAAAGATAATCTCGGTTGGATTGCAGGTACAGCAGCAACTCGTCGAGCCACTCCTGTCCGTGCTGGTAGGCTGCCAGGGCTGCCACCCAGCCCATCAGGTTGATCCAACCCACAAGTCCCTTGCCGGATCGTTGATATTTTTTCCTCAGCTCCTTGTTTTGGATGATGGCAAAAGAGAATTGCAACCCGGGGATGTTGAAGGTCTTGCTAGGCGCCATCAGGGTGATCGTCTGTTGGGCGATTTCAGAGTCAAGCGAGGCGATGGGTACGTGCTGATATCCTTGATAAACCAGATCACAATGGATTTCGTCTGAGCAAATCACCACCCCCTGACGCAGACAGATTTCAGCTATTCTGGATAACTCATCCGGGCGGAACACCCTGCCCACTGGGTTATGGGGATTGCACAGGATAAACAGGCGTGTCTGGTCGGTCATGGCAGCCTGGAAAGCGTCGAAATCAACCTCGTAACGCCCGTCTGAGCGCAGGCTCAATTCCGCATCCTGGCGGAACATGCCCGCGTTCTCTGGCGCGTGCAAAAAGGGATAGTAGACCGGCGGCTGCACCAGCACCGCGCCGTCCGACGTCGCCAGGGTGTGACAGGCTAAATTGAAGCCAACCACCACCCCCGGCAAGAAGACGATATCCTCGGGCTGGATTTGCCATCCATATAAACGCTGCATCCGCTCAACCAGGATAAGCCGCATCTCGATCGTCTGACTCACATCGCTGCTAATACAAAGCGGATAACCGAAGATTCCATGCTCAACCCGCTCGTGCAGGGCGCGCAGCACAGGCTCGGGGGAGATAAAATCCATGTCGGCTACCCACATGGGTAGCACATCTTCATCATAGGCGCCCCACTTGCCGCTATCCGACTTGCGCCGCTCGATGTATTGATCAAAGTTATAACGCACGGTGACAACTCCTGTGAGGGTAGATCATCTATCCGCCGTTGTTTCGGCGGTAATCCATTCCAGATAGTCCTGTGCACCCGATACCACGGGCAGGGCAATGATCTCAGGGACTTCGTAGGGATGGACGGACTTGACCGCCGGGATGAGTTGTTCTTCAAACAACGCCGCCCGAGTTTTTACAATCAACAGGGCTTCCTGGTCGTTTTGCAATTGCCCCTGCCAGGGGTAAATGGAAAATACCGCAGGCACGATGTTGACGCAGGCAGCCAACTTCTGCTTCACCAACGCGTTCGCCACCTTCTCGGCTACTTCCGGCGAAGGGGCGGTGATAAAAACAACCACATATTCAGTTTGCATGCTCTTGCCTCCTGGGGTGTAATGATGCATTGCTCAATTGTAATAGAACTGTGGGGTTAGCGACGATGGTCATCGAGGCGGAATCCAATCCGTCCTCCACTGGCGATTTGATGGACTCGGAACATTGGCAAACGAAGCGGAACTCTATGGTTGTCCACCTTATAGCCGAATGGGTTGGGTGGATTTAGAAAGATAACATGGCGAATCGAGAAAGAGGGGTTAGAATTGTGGTGCGCAGGAAGGATAAGATCATCGAGACGATGCGCCCCTGGTGAACGTCCCTCATTGGAGACAGCTCAAAAATTGCATCACTTCATGGAGATAAAGACGGATTATGGAAGAAAAACTCAATCAACTCAAATCGCTGCTGGCTGAAGCATCCGACTTACTCCACGCAGCCCACCTTTTGGAATGGGATCAGCAAACCTATATGCCGCCGGAGGGGGCAGAAGCGCGCGGGGAACAGATTGGCACGATTAGAAAGCTGGAGCATCTGATATTTACATCCGAAGAGATGGGCAGGCTGCTGGATGATCTGACGCCTCTGGCTGAACAACTCCCGCCGGACTCGGATACTGCCCGTCTCATCAAGGTCACCCGACGTCGGTATGAGCGCAAGACCAGGGTGCCAGCGGAAATGGTGGCAGAACTGGCTCAGCTTGCCTCAACCGCTTTCTCTGTGTGGCAGCAAGCCCGCCCTGCGAATGACTTTGCCCGATTCCGTCCGCACCTCGAGAGAATCGTGGATTACAGGCGCCGTTACGCGCAATTGTTCGCGCCTTATGAACACATCTACGACCCCCTGCTGGATGAATACGAACCCGGGATGAAGACGGCTGAGGTGCAGGCAATCTTCAACAATCTCCGCCCTCAGCAGGTGGCGTTGATCAAAGCCATTCGCGAAAAACCCCAGGTGGACGACTCATTCCTGCATCAGCCATTTGATGAGAAGAAGCAATGGGATTTTGGGGTGGAAGTGATCACCAAGTTCGGTTACAACTGGCGTCGTGGTCGTCTGGATAAAGCCGCCCATCCTTTCACCACCGATTTTGACATCAAGGATGTGCGCATCACCACCCGCATCCTGCCGAATTATGTTGGCTCAGCGCTGTTAAGCACGATGCACGAGTGCGGTCACGCCCTGTACGATATGGGCGTAGATTTATCCCTGAGGCGCACTCCGCTAGCCGATTTGGATTCCTTAGCCCTGCACGAATCGCAATCCCGTCTGTGGGAAAACCTGGTTGGTCGTTCTCTTCCTTTCTGGGAGCATTTCTATCCCCGTTTGCAGGAGTATTTCCCACAACAGCTCGGCAACATCGATCTGTGGACATTCTACAAGGGGATTAACAAGGTTGAACCGTCCTTGATACGGGTCGAAGCTGATGAAGCCACCTACAATTTGCATATCATGCTCCGTCTCGAGTTGGAAATCGCCCTGATGGAAGGCGCTTTGGAGGTGAAAGACCTTCCCGAAGCATGGAATAGCCGGATGCAGGAGTACCTTGGGGTAACGCCTCCGGACGACAGGGATGGCGTGATGCAGGATGTCCATTGGGCTGATGGATACATCGGGTACTTCTCCACTTACGCCCTGGGCAACCTTATCTCCCTGCAGTTGTGGGAGCGCATCAACGCCGATATCCCCGACCTCAGCGAGCAAATCAGGCGGGGAGAATTTTCGGCGCTCCTTGGCTGGCTGGTCGAACATATTCATCGCCATGGCTCGAAATTTAACGCCCAGGAGCTGGTCAAGCGAGTTACCGGTTCGACGATTGACCCCGCTGCCTACCTGCGCTATCTGAGGGCAAAGTACGGAGAAATTTACAACCTCTAAAACAAACGCCGGACCTTCAATTTGGCAGAGAACTATCTTGCAATATCCTGAAACTTACAGTTCTTTTGGGCGCTGTGGGAAGCACTTCTCCTGGCGCCCGTTTCGTATTGGGCATGGTAGAATCTGGCTTAAGATTGCACAAAGTGGATGACTATGGCGCGTATCCTTTTTATTGACGACGACCCCTTCACACTGGAAACCCTGGGAAAAGCTGTCGAGGTCTTCGGTCACGAGCACCTTTGGGCAAGAAACGGTCAAGAAGCGCTCAAAATTGCCACCGATCAATCTCCCGATATAATTTTCCTGGACATGAACCTGCCGGATATGGATGGCATCACCCTGATTGGCAGACTGCGAGAGGTGCCCGCTTTAGCCTCTACACCGGTGCTGGTCCTCTCAGCCAGTCCGGAGCTGGATGCAGCCGATTTGGCGCGTCAGGCAGGGGCGCAGGCATATCTGAACAAGCCTATCCGCCTGCAAACGCTTCTGGACACCATTCGAGAATATTCAGCCGTTTGAGCAGGTTCGATCTTCGATTACCACAAGATCCTCACAAACCGCCAGAACGCCCATTCGCACCTTAATAAGAAATATCTGGTCAAGACGGGGTGGTGGAGTCTGGCGCTGGTAATAACGTTTGGCTTGGGCGTGAGCGCCTGCAATGTTCTGCTTGGTCCGGAGATTTCCACCCCCATTCCGACCCAGTATTTGCCGACCGTGATTGCCCTGACGGTGCAGGCAAACCTTGAAGCACATAGCCAACCTTCGCCCATTCAGGAGA
>JBBIPD010000162.1:0-7138 GCA_037443025.1 Chloroflexota bacterium | reverse complement strand
CCCCACCCGGTCCTCCCACCCTGACCCCCGCCCAGCCTGTGCGCGGCGAGGGGATTTACAGCCTCAAACCCTGGTCAGCCGAAGAAGCCAATCTGGGTGTGGCGTTGATGAACGACTATCCCAACACCCTCTCGCGACGGGCGCGAGGCGAGAACGACGAGAACTACTACGCCGCCTTTACCTACGCGATTGATGCGCAAAGAGAGGCGTTGCTGCGCTTTCCCGACGCGCCCCAGTCAAGAGAATGGCGCTGGGGGCTGGCGTACAACCTGGCGCGGTTGGGGGATGAACAAGCGCGTGAGATTTACGCCGACAGCGCCGGAGAAGCCTACGCCCGCCTGATTGCCGCCGCCCTCAACCAGGGTGAAACCGACCTTGAACGTTTGGTGGATTGGTTCCACGCCCAGGAACCCCGCCTGGAGCTGGAAATCAACCCGATGAAACCCCTGCCGGGCTATCTCAACACACACCTGATGATACTCAACGGAGGAGGCGGTTCGATCATCCTGCTTCTCGAAACCCCCGGAGCATATCAAACCCAGACCCTGGTCAGCGCGTTCGATTTTATTCACCCGCTTCCCCTGCAGGCTTTCACCGCCGACTTGACCGGCGATGGAATTGCGGAAGTTATCGTGTCCTCCCCGCCAGCGCCGGACGATCTGGCGCTCAAACCACCCCTGGTTTTCGATCTTTCCACCTTCCCGGCGAAACCGCTGCCCTTCAACCCCGCCCAGGCGGATTATCCTATCGGCACAGATTTCAGCCCGAGCTGGTCGGCTTCTACCGGTGAGGGGGCGCAGACATCCTTGATCGTTCAGACGACTCTGTTCCCATTCTGCCCGACGGAATTCAGCCGGGCTTATACTTGGGACGGTGAATGGTTCCAACCAGCTCCGCCGCGCTTCAGGATGCAACCAAACCCAGGCACACTGGCGTACTGCGAGCTGGCATTGGACCATGCATACCGTCACTGGGGCGCCGGGGTGGCAACCCAACTCGCCCAAACCCTGCTGCCGGATTGGGCGCCTGCGACAAATCTGGACGGCAAGCCCTATCCGCCAGACGCCAAAGACGAACTGCGTTTTCGCCTGGGCATCTTCCACGCCCTGCAGGGCGAATATCAACCGGCAACGGAAACTTTCAATGAGATCATCAACAACCCCAGCACGCCGAATAGCCGCTGGGTAGGGGAGGCGCGCCGGTTTTTAGACAGCTATCGCTCGCCAGAAGATATCTACAAGGCGTGCATCAGCCAGCCGATGTGCGACGCAAAGCTGGCTCTGAAACTCCTGATAGAATCCCAACCAACCGGGTCTTACCCCTCCATCTCGGCGCTGCTCTGGAATTGGGGCGTCACCCAGCGCGCCGCGGGATATTACGACTTCGACGGCGACGGAATTACCGAGAGCTGGATCACCCTTCAACACCGCCCGGGGGAGAGACTCGAATTCTGGATCATCGCCTCCTATCTGAAAGGGATAAAAGCCTTTTATATAGATATGGTCGATTCCAGCCTGCCCAGCCTGACCCCCTATCGCGAAGGGGAGACGCCGCCCGTCACCATCCTGGAAGGGAAGAAATCGCTTCAGATGCGCCGTCTCTCCGGCAACTTGCTCCCGTATATCGTCTACCCCAAATTGCCTCAACTTTACCCCGACCGTTTCAAGGAAGCCCTCAACCCCGTCCTTAACGACCTGCTTTCCGGTGGGAACCCGGAGGATATCAAGCAACGTCTGCTCGAAATCCAGGATTATCCCGGGTTGCTCTGCAAGGCTTTCTGGAGCTGCGACCGATATTACTACATGTTGGCGCTCACCTACGAGCTTGCCGGAGATAACCTTCAGGCGGTGGAAACCTATGTCCAATTGTGGTGGGATTACTCGAAAAGCCCTTACACGACCCTGACCCGCCTGCGCCTGAAAGGTCCGGCGGTGGTCCCCTCCACCACGCCTACCATCACCACCACCCCCCTGTTCACCGGCACACCGCCGACCGCCACCTTCACCCCGGACCTGAGCGCCTCGCCAACGCTGACGCCTACAGAAACCCTGACTCCGACCCCGTATCCAACGCCATGACCGCTTTTAATCGAACCGATTGGAGACTGCTGGTGCATCCCCCTGCCCACGGCGCCTGGAATATGGCAGTGGATGAAGCCATTCTGGAGGGGATTCATCGCGGCGAATCGCCCCCCACCCTGAGGCTGTATTCCTGGGAGCCCCCCTGTCTGTCTCTCGGCTATGCGCAGCCATTTTCCGATGTGGATACCCGCGCTCTTCAGGCTTTGGGCTGGGAGTTGGTGCGCCGCCCCACCGGCGGCAGGGCAATCCTGCACACCGACGAATTGACCTATTCCGTCATCGGTCCCCAAAATGAACCGCGCCTGGCGGGGGGAGTCCTGGAGAGCTACCAGGTGCTCGCCCAGGCGCTCCTGAGAGCCTTGCATCTCCTCCAGGTCCCGGCGGTCGCCAGCCCCAACCCTGAACTGCAAGGCGACTCCTCACCCAAAGGTCCCGTGTGCTTCGAAGTGCCCTCTTACTATGAGATTACCGTAGATGGCAAGAAATTAATCGGCAGCGCTCAGGCGCGCCGCAGGGAGGGCGTATTACAGCATGGGTCTTTACCGATTTACGGGGACTTAACCCGGATTGTTCGGGCTTTAAAGTTCCCAGATGAAGACCAACGCGCCGCTGCCGCCCGGCGTTTATCTCAACGCGCTCTCACCCTGGAGGCAATCCTGGGATATCGGCTGGAAATATCCATTGTTCAACAGGCGTTCATCCAGGCTTTTCAGGAGACGCTCAACCTGAACCTTCAGCCTGCCGAGCTTACCCCTCAGGAAGGCGCTCGGGCAGAGCAACTGGCTATAGAGAAATACGCCAGCCCGAAATGGAACGCCAGAATTTAACGCGGACTGACAGAGGAAAAGCCTATGCCAATTGGTCTTCTCACCCTGCGCTTGAATCTGCCCGGCTGCAAATCCCTTAAAGAGAAGCGCAGCCGTCTGAAACCCCTCCTGGCGCGACTGCACCGTGAATTTAACATCTCGGTGGCGGAGATGGACCAGAACGATGCCTGGCAGTCGGCGATTATCGCCTGCGCCATGGTCAGCAACGATTCCAGCCATACTGAGCGTTCGCTGCAACGCGTTCGCGAATGGATCGAAACCTCCTGGTTGGATGTTTTTATCGAAAGCGATCGTTTGGAAATCATCTGATTAGAAAGGGAAGCAACAATGGATTTACAACTTGCAGGAAAATATGCCCTGGTGACGGGTGCCAGCCGCGGCTTGGGTTACGCCACCGCCCGAGGGCTGGCTTTGGAGGGCTGCAGAGTCGCCATCAACAGCCGCAACGCCAGCAACATCATCGCCGCAGCCGAAAAACTCTCAAAGGAAACCGGCATGGATGTCCTCGCCCTGCCTGGGGATGTGGCGGATCCCTTAACCCCGGAACGACTGGTTCAGCAGGCTGTATCGGCGTTTGGTGGGCTGGACTTATTGGTCACAAATTCCGGCGGTCCGCCGGCGGGGAGTTTCGAACAATTCGACGACCTCGCCTGGCAAAACGCGGTCGAATTGAATTTCTTGAGCCATGTACGCCTGATTCGGGCGGCTCTCCCCTATCTCAAGAAATCCTCGGCAGCCAGCGTGCTGACCATCACCTCATACTCGGTGAAGCAGCCTATCCCCAATCTGGTGTTATCCAACAGCGTGCGCGCCGCAACGGTCGGCTTGACCAAATCCCTGGCTCTGGAATTGGGACACCTGGGTATCCGGTTTAACTCAATTCTCCCCGCCTGGACCGAAACCGAGCGGGTGTACGACTTGATGGAACACCGCGCCCGCCAAAAAGGCACCACGATTGAAAGCGAAATCGCCAACCAGTCCAGGGACAGCGTTTTCAACCGCATGGGCACCCCCCAGGAATTTGCCAACGCCGCGGTCTTCCTGCTCTCGCCCGCCGCAGGTTACATCACCGGAGTGATGCTTTCGGTGGACGGTGGAATGTACAAAGGGACGTTTTGAAACGCCTTCGCCATTTATCGAGCAAGGGAATCAAACCGCGTTAACCTCTCACGCTGCGGCGCTCTCGACCGCAGCGTTTTATCTTGGCGGTTATTGTAAGTGCAGGAGTACCTTGCCCTGCGACCACAGTTCTTCGAGGCGGTAGTATTCCCGGCGATCTGGAGAAAAGATGTGCAAAATCACATCTCCAAAATCCACCAGCAACCAGCCATCGTGCGGCTCCCCTTCAATCCGGGCTGGGAGATGGAACTTTTTATGCACCTGCTCCACCGCAGCGTCAGCCAGCGCCGATAACATGCGATCGCTTGTGCCGGAACAAATCACAAAATAATCGGCGAACGGCGCCAGACCAACGATATCCAGGAGGATGATATCCTCTCCTTTTTTTTCTTCAATTGCGGAAACTATGGAACGAGATAACTCTAAAGCGTCCAGATTTTGCCTCCATATAGAATAATAAGAACATGCAATTGCATCATAGGGGAATTATCCACCAGCCCGCCTGGCGCCAAGCGGCGCGGAATAGATGACGGTATAAACCGCTCCGCTGGGTTTCAGGTCGCTTCGGTAAAGGTGTACCGTGTTCACCTGGGCGGCGCCGATGTAGCCCACTTTATAACTCGAAAGCGCTTCACTGATGCGGCGCGCATCCTCGTGTGTGGCGCCCCTGGAGACCCTGCCCAGGGTTAAATGCGGAGAAAACGGACGATCTTCTCGAGGATAACCCAGCCGCGCCGTTTCTGCGTCTATCCCGTTTTGCAAAGCCGATAACTCCTGGGGCGCCTGGACGCTGACCCAGATGACCCTCGGTCGGCGGATCGAGGGGAACGCTCCCAGCTCGCCCACACTGAATTCAAAGGGTTGGTGATGCGCCGCCTCGCCTTCGAGCATCTTCTTGAGCAAATCCAGATTGGCTACTGAGACATCCCCCAGGAACTTCAACGTGAGGTGGATGTTCTCAACCGGCACGCAACGAATCGGAATCCCGCGCAATGATTGCTGCAGGTCGCTTGAGATGACTCTCAGCCTTTGTTCAATCTCTTGCGAAATATTAATGGCGATAAACGCCCGAATCACCGACATCGAAACCGCTTCTCTCGCTCAAATTGTTGCTAACGCCTGCCTGAGCGCGCCTTGAAAGTCGCTGAAAGCGACGGGCTTGATGAGATAAACGCTGGCGCCCGCTTCCATGCCTGCCTGGACATCTTCAATCCGGTCGCGGGCGGAAATCAAAATCACCGGGATGGATTGCAGGCGCGGATCGCGGCGCATGAAGCGCAGCACATCCAAGCCAGAAATGTCTGGCATCATCACATCCAGCACCACCACATCGGGTTTCTCTCTGGTGATCATCTGGATGGCAGCGTTGCCCCCGGTAATCAGTATCGGCTGGCAACCGCTCAGGCGCGCCATCTCAGCCATCATCTCGGCTGTATCCTGTTCATCGTCCACCACCATGACAACTTTCTGGCTGGTAAACATCCGCTCATATCCCTTTCAGGAATTTGATTCTACCCTGAACCAGTGATTCTTCACCAATTAAATTTCGTACCCGGATTTTATATTGAATTTAAGCCAACCGTCAAGCCCGCGCAGGGTGGAAGAATCACCCGCGACTCGTATCAGTGGCAGGCAAATATCCAACAGATGGGAATTGCCGGGCAAAGCGCCTGTCATTCAAAATCTGCTAATAAACGCGCGTAATCCTCGGGGGTGTCAATATCCAGCAGCACAGAGGGGTCGTGCCACAGCACCCATTCGGTGGGATATTTGGAGAAGAGAGAACGACCACCGACATCTCCCCGAAGGGTCATCAAGTCGTCGAAGGTGCATCGGTCGAACAATACCGGATTGCCCCGCTGACCGATCACCAACGGGGCGATAATCGGCGCCAGGCTGACTGCGTGAGCTTCAATCAGGGATTGCGCCAGTCTGGGTGGAATTTGAGGCTGATCGCCAAGGAGAAATGCGGCTCCCCCCACGTCTTCTCCCAGCGCTTGTAACCCAACCCTGACGGATGTGCTTTGCCCCTCCTCCCAGTCTGGGTTACAAACCAGAACGATTTCCAAATCAGCAAGCTCGCGGCGAATTTCGGGAGTCTGCTCCCCGGCGACGACCACGACCGGCTTAAGCCCGGCTGCCAGAGCATTCTGGACCACATGGCGGATGATCGTCTCACCCCTCCAGGGCAGGAGCAGCTTGGGTTGACCAAACCGGCTGGAGCCGCCTGCCGCCAGGATGATGCCGGCGATTTTCTCATAGACGGCGAACACCTCGCCGCCGTTCTCCCCTTCAGGCAGGGGTTTTTCCATATCAGGGCGCTGATCGAGATGCGCCGCCACAATCGCAGCATAATGGGGGGATAATCTCTGCGCCAGAAGGCTTGCCTGGGCTTGCAATTCAGGCGTATCAGCCTGGTTAAGCAGCAATCTCCGTTTTGCCTGAGAGGGGATATTCTTAAGCCCGCCCAATGGATGCGCCAGGACTTGCGCCAAAGCCTCCAGGCTGACCGCCTCGCCCAGGCGCAGACCAGACAATTCGGCAAACCGCTCGGGGCGGTGCACCCAGGCATGATCGAGCGGTTTTCCCAAACCAGACAGCCCCGCCACAACCACGGCCTCGTTGCAAAAGGCGGGGATTGCCGGTTCGTAGGCTGCCGGGGCTTTGAGCGGCAGCCTGCGCGACCCATCGGCTTCAATGAGCAGCGGGCAATTCAGCTCGTCTGCGTAGCGACGAATTTCGTCAAGCGTGGCATCGCTCACGCCCAGGGTGCGTCCGGCGCCATCCTCAGCTCTGGTATAGAGAATCACATGAGCGTGACCCAAACCCTCCCGCCTGACATCTTGGGGGGATTGGGCTATGATCCAACGGTCAGCCCGAGTCGCCTCGGCTAATGCCAGATGGGTGGTCGCCGTTAGCAAGACAGGCGGATCGAGCTGGCGGGCAGCGATGAACAATGCCGACGACTTGCCCCCTGCCCCAACAAACGCCAGGCGAGATTTTCGACTCAGGCGCAACGCTTTCGCCAGTTTCAGCATATGTGAAACACCCTTTTTCGATTTGGTCACGCCCACAGATGGGGACGCAACTCAGGGCGTGAAAGGATCGCTT
>JBBIPD010000161.1:0-7197 GCA_037443025.1 Chloroflexota bacterium | reverse complement strand
CGCCCGCCGATGATCTCCACAATGGTATGCCCATACTTGAGGGCTTGTATGACCTTCCCGCCGATCTCCAGCCCAACTTTATGGATGATGCCCAGGATGTTACGTTCCGCAACCGGTGCGGTTGGACCCATGACAAAGTCAGGTCCAGCCAGGGCGTAAAAGTGGGTGGTGTGATCGGTGAAATAGAAGCCGGAGTAAAGAAGTTCGCGTAACTTCTTGGCGGTTGGCGGGGGGTCCACCTTGTAGACAGCATCGGCGGCTTTTGCGCCTGCCATGTGGTGCGCCTCAGGGCATACGCCGCAAATACGGTTGGTCAGCAGAGGCAACTCTTCCACCGGTCTCCCCACGCAGAAGCGTTCGAAGCCACGCAGCTCAGGAATCTGGAAGTAGGTGTTTGCAACCTCTCCATCTTCGTTGAGGAAGATTTCGATTTTGCCATGTCCTTCCAAGCGAGTGATAGGATCAATAGTTATACGTTGCATGATGTTATCCTCCTAGGCAGAACGATTGCCTCTCCAGGCAGGAGTACCGGCGCGGAGCAGTGAACCAGCCAGGTTGAAGCGATAGAATTGTCCTGTTGGGTCGGGGATACCGTCCAGGATTTTCTCGATTTCATCTGGATCATTGCTGTTGATCACCGAGGCATAGGCTGAGATCAAGCGGGCGCCGTAATCCACGACACCTTCTGCCGGTCCATAACAGCCGATGCACTGAGCGCCAGCCGATGGACAGAGGGCTCCGCAACCATTGCGCGTTGCCGGACCGTTGCATGGGATGCCCTGCTCAAGCAAGCACAACTCGGGATCAATGTGTTCGACGTCCTGAATGCGGACAAAGCGGGTGATCTGTTTGACATTCCGCTTCCTTGGGCATTCATCACATACGGTTGAGATACCTGCGCCGATTGTACTGCCGGTAGGTGGCAGGGTGGCTTCGCCATGCAAAACTTTGATAACCAGATCCACAACGGCTGCAATTTGGTGGGATTCAGGCGGACAGCCCGGCATATAGTAATCCACAGGTACCACCTGATCCAGGGTGCGCAGGACGGGGTAGAACTCCGGGATGTGGATAACGCCCTCGGGAACCTGGTAGTCAAACTGGGGCTCAATCTTGTCCGGATTGTCTGTGGATACCGATTGATAAACCGTTTTGAAGATGTCTTTCTGATTGCTTAGATTTGCCAACCCCGGAATGCACCCTTCACATGCGCAGGATCCGAACGCAACCAGGATTTGAGATTTACGCCTCAAGAGATGGGCGATCTCCTCATTCTCTTTGTTGCGGATGCCGCCATTGAACAGGTTGAGTAAGATGGTCTTGTCTGGCATTGCTTCAAGATGTTTGTATTTTGCGTCCATGGCAACGGGCCAGAATGCCACCTCGAAATTGGCATCCACATCCAGGATTTTCTCGCCAATATTCAAGACGGCAATTTCGCAGCCGCCGCAGGAAGCTGCCCAATACATTGCGAATTTGGGTTTGCCGTTCGTGCTCATGCCGCCACCTCCTCGGCTTTAGTCTCTACAGGGCTCTGATGTCCGTTGCCATCCTTCCAGGCAGGCCAGTTGAGCGGACCAAGAGCGCGGATTTCTTCCACCATCTTGGTAATCTCTTCCGCCAGGTGGACGCCTTCAGCGGCAGACGCCCATACCAATTTAACCCGTTCAGGTTCGATGCCCATCCCTTTAAGGGTGCGGCGAAGGAGCAAATAGCGCCGCAGCGCTTTGTAGTTTTGCTCCAGGTAGTGGCATTCTCCGGGGTGGCAACCGGTGATGAGGACGCCATCAGCGCCGCCTGCAAGAGCTTTCATCACAAAGGTCGGGTCTAATCGCCCAGAGCACATCAGTCGAATCAGGCGGATATTCGGGGGGTACTTCACTCGGGCGGTTCCTGCCAGGTCGGCAGCGCGATAGCTGCACCAGTTGCAGGTAAAACCGATGATTACTGGTTCAAATGCGTCTGTCATTGTTTCCTCCTCCTATGCCGCCTCAGCCATTAGCGGATGCTCCACATTGAGGAGCAGCAAGCCTTCAATCTGGGCAAGGATCTGTTCGTTGCTGAAGCCTGTGCCGGAGATTGCGCCTGCAGGACATCCAGCCACACAGGTGCCACAACCCTGGCATAGCGCAGGATTGATCTCACTGACCATTCGGTCTTCGTGGAAAGTAATGGCGTTGAACGGGCATAGATTGTTGCAAATACGGCAACCTGAACACTTGGACTCATCCACACTGGCTCGAATAGGCTCCAAAGCGATCTCGCCTTGCTGGATGCGACCCAACACACGCGCTGCCGCCGCCGCGCCTTGGGCGACGCTGGCAGGGATGTCTTTCGGTCCTTGCACACACCCGGCGATATAGACCCCTTCGGTCATCGTCGCCACCGGGTCTAACTTGGGATGCCTTTCGATGAACCAGCCGCTGGCGCTACAGGAGATGCCAAAGAGATGCGCCACTTCTTTCGCATCTTTCCGAGGCTCCAATCCCGCAGATAGGATGACCATATCCACCGGTATGCGGCGTTGTTTACCAGCCAGGGTGTCCTCAACCTGGATAATGAGCTTACCTTCTTCTCCGGGGAGGCGAGCCGCATCGGTCACTTCGGCTACCTTGCCGCGTACGAAGAGAGTCCCCTCTTCCAGCACTCGTTGGTAAAACTCATCGTAATCTTTGTACGCCGTTCGCATGTCAATGTAGAAGTTGTACACCGTTGCGCCTGTGCGTTCATGCACCAGGTGAGCAAACTTCAACCCCTGCATACAACAGATAACTGAGCAGTAATTGTTGTAGTTCCTATCTCGGCTGCCTACGCAGTGGATGATGCCGACTGATTTTGGAACGGTGACGCCATCGCGTAGGACGATGTTGCCATTCGTCGGACCAGCGGCGTTGCTCAGGCGCTCAAACTCCAGGCTGGTGAATACGTTTGCCAGTCTGCCGTAGCCATATTGGCTGATGCGGCGGGCGTCGAACAAGTCATAACCGGTTGCCAGGATGATATTTCCCACAGGGATTGTGATGTACTCATCTTCCTGGGTGAAATCAATTGCCCCGGTTGGGCAGAATTTCTCGCAGGCTTTGCAGGTGCCTTTCTGGAAATAGGTGCAGTTTGGTCTGTCAATGACGGGATACTTGGGTACAGCCTGCGGGAAGGGGGTATAGACTGCTTTTCTGTATCCCAAGCCTGCCTCATACACGGTATCAATGACCTTCTTGGGACATTTCTCCTGGCAGATACCGCAACCCGTGCATAATTCTTCATTGACGTAGCGGGCTCGCTTGCGAATGGTTACGGTGAAGTTTCCGACATAGCCATCGACGCGGGTCACCTCGCTCCAGGTAAGCAGTTCGATATTGGGATGATTCCCTACAGTGACCATCTTCGGGGTGAGGATGCAGGCGGCGCAGTCCAGGGTGGGGAAGGTCTTATCGAACTGAGCCATATGCCCACCGATTGAAGGTTCGCGCTCAACCAGGTACACCGGATAACCTGCGTCGGCAAGTTCGAGCGCAGCCTGGATGCCTGCAATCCCTCCCCCGACAACCAGAGTCGCCGGGTGTATCGGAACATGAAGCGGTTCGAGGGGTTCGTTATGGATTACCCGCTCCACACCGCCGCCCACAATCGCTTTGGCTTTCTTGGTCGCTTCGACCTTATCTGTATGCACCCAGGAGACTTGCTCTCGGATGGAGACCAATTCGGTCAGGTAAGGATTCAGATTGGCGCCAGCCGATGCATTACGAAAGGTTTGTTCATGCAAGTGGGGAGAACAGGCAGCAACAACGACGCGGGTCAAACCCAGCTCTTGGATATCCTTCTGGATCAATTCCTGCCCCAAGCTGGAGCACATGAATTTGTAATCTCGGGCGACAACCACGCCACGGTCTTTGAGCTCTTCTCCTGCCCACTTGGCAACATCTTCGACATCAACCATGCCGGCAATATTGCTGCCGCAATGGCAGACATACACACCAATACGTTCTTGATTAGGATTCTGCTCTGCAGCCATCAATTCACCTCCTCATCGCCAGGCATCTGGGGCATGGGCAGACCGGTGGGTTTTGTGCGTTTTGGTCTGGCTTTCTTCTCTTCGGCTTCAGGCACTTCTACCCCAATTTTTCCCAGGGCTGAACTTGCATCAACCAGCTCTAAACCGAACCCCAAATCTTTGGGGTCTTTCCCAAAAGCCAATCCCATTAATTGGGTGAAGAACAGGATTGGTATGTGTTAGTGGGTGTTGAAATAGCGGTTGGTCTCTGCCTGGTATGCATCAACATTCATCTGGCACATGGGACAAACGGTTACCATCATGTCTGCGTGATACTGATCCGCCGAGGAAATCAGGCGGCGAATGAGTTCGAATGCGGTAGATGGACCGATTTGGGTCATATGCCCGCCGCAACAGTGGGTTTTGAGCGGAAAATCAATCACCTCTGCGCCCAAAGCGGCGATTAATCTATCGAGCTCGTTCGGGTGTTCGTGGTCTGACCAACGATGATCATAATCGGGTCTGGGGACCATGCAACCCAGATAAGGGGCAACGCGCAAGCCGGTTAACGGTCGGACGACTTTGCTGCGCACGTAATCCAGCCCAATATCATTGATGACCACATCCAAAAGATGACGGATAGTGAGCGAGCCTGGTTTGTAAGAGAGTCCGCCAGCTTGTAGAGCGGTGTTGACATTCTCATTCAAGAGTGGACGCTCTTGCATGTAGTGGTCGGCTTTTGCCAGGTTGAGATAGCAAGCGCTGCAGGAGGCGACCAATGTATTGGTTCCATTCGCCTGTTTTCTCGCAAGCGCCAGATTGCGACCGATGAGGGCATAGGCAGGGGTCAGGCTGATGCCCAAATATTCGGTGGCGCCGCAGCAGTTCCAGTCGTCCACCTCAATTAAATCCAGCCCCAGGTCTTGCCGAATCGCTTGGAGAGAGAGGTTGTAAGCTCTGGCGCTGGTGTCCATTGCGCAGCCAGGGTAGAATAAATATTTGGTCATTGCACACCTTCCAATTCTTTCGCGCGCTCCAGGATAGCTTTGAGCTGGTCCATCCCTTTAATTCTTTTTGGCGCAAAGGTCAGACGCCGTTTGGTGAGCATACCCAGACCCATGGGCGCCATTCCTGGGAGACGCAGAGGGAAATGTTTGAGGTAGTGCCGAGTTGCCAGCCCCGCTTCGTAGCTTCGACCATAGGTTTCCACCATGTCCACAAAGGTCATCGAGAAATCTGGAGCGGTGGTATAACACATCTGGTATCTGAACGTCCTGCCGACAGCGGACAACGCAGTGGTAGCAAGAAACGCACATCCAGGGTGTGTTGCTCTTTAAGGCTTCTTCGCGCATTCCAGCCCGTACCATCGCAAAGAGCATACGAGGGGTGTGATCCATATCTGAGGCAGAGGGGCAAGAACCGCCGCAGGTGCCGCATTGGATGCACATTTCCAATCGCGCTACCCCAGCCGTGGCTGCGCTGACTTCTTCCAGAAATCTCAAGTTTGGATTGGTTGGATCGAAAAAGCGGGAAGTTGGTTTCAGGTCTTGTGTTACTGCGGTCAAGGTGCACCTCCTTTTGGTGCTAATTATTTTTGGAACTTGACGGACTATGAGTGAAAGACCAAACGAGTATGATAAGATTAGCAAATATTACTTCATTCGAGCGTGTACCTCCTTGGACGATTTACATTAAAAATGACAAATAAATCCAGGATAATTAAATAGATGACAAATCCATTATGTAAGTATCCGAAAGATAGGGTTATGAGTGTAGTAACAAACAACACTCTACGATGATGACATATGTTACTAGCTGATATTATACAATATTGGTGAAAAAATTCACATGAAATAACAATATCAAAATCACTTATCCAGACCAACTTTCGAAATTGGTCGGAGATTTTTCCGAATACATTAGATGGCTTTTGATGTAGAGGGATTTTAAAATGTTAAGATATAATAATTTTGGTGGCTGACAATCTATCCATATTTTCTCTGCCCCGGGGGGAGGGGCGACGATTCCTGTCTGGTATTTTTCCGATATGGGGATATTTTTATATTGCTCAATCAACCTGGCTGATAAACGCGCCAAATAAATCCTGAACATCGCAAGGAGTCATTGATGTCCACATCATCCGACATAGAGACCAAATCAATCAACACGCTACGTTTTTTATCAGCAGATGCGGTACAAAAGGCAAATAGCGGTCATCCGGGTTTGCCGATGGGGGACGCAGCTCTGGCGTATTCTCTCTGGACGCGCCACCTGAGATTTAATCCCAGAAATCCAAAATGGATCGCACGGGATCGTTTTATTCTCTCGGGGGGGCATGGTTCGATGTTGTTGTATAGCCTTCTTTATCTGACAGGCTATGACCTATCGCTTGATGAGATAAAGAATTTTCGCCAATGGGGAAGTTTAACTCCGGGGCATCCTGAATATGGGTTGACTCCTGGGGTTGAAGTGACGACCGGTCCTTTGGGGCAAGGATTTGCCAACGGAGTCGGTATGGCGATCGCCGCGACCCATTTAGCCGTCGAGTTCAATCGGGATGGTTTCGATTTATTTCCTCAGTATATTTATGCCATCGTGACTGACGGGGACTTAATGGAGGGTGTGGCATCCGAAGCGGCTTCTCTGGCGGGGCACCTCAGATTAGGTCGCATTATCTACCTCTATGATGATAATCGCATCACGATTGACGGCAGCACCAATCTGGCTTTCACGGAAGATCGAGGAAAACGATTCGAGGCTTATGGGTGGCATGTTCTTTATGTGGATGATGGGAATGATGTGGACAAAGTTGATCAAGCCATCCAGCAGGCTAAAAATGACCCCAGACCATCTTTGATTATCTGTCGAACCCACATCGGTTTTGGACTCCCAACCAAACAGGATACCGAGAAGGCGCATGGAGAGCCACCCGGTGAAGCCGAACTGGAAGGCGCCAAGAAGAAGCTTGGCTGGGCGTTAGAACCTCGCTTTTTAGTGCCGGACGATGTGCTTGACCATTTCCGCAGCTTATCTAGGCGGGGCGAGCAACTCGAAGCAGAATGGAAGGATGTCTTCAAACGATACCGCGAAAAATATCCAGACCTTGCTCAAGAATTAGAGCGACGTATCTCCGGTTTGCTGCCAGAAGGATGGGATAGCGAGTTGCCCGAATTTGCGCCTGATGTGAAAGGCATCGCCACACGTGT
>JBBIPD010000160.1:1887-7221 GCA_037443025.1 Chloroflexota bacterium | reverse complement strand
GCGACGAGTATTTCCCCACCGTTCACTTCAACGAGGTGGATGGCGATATGCTCACCATTGAGCTGATGCTCAAGGGCGGCGGCTGCGAAAATGTGGGGGCGCAGTATTCTCTGCCCAACAGCCAGCTCGGGGCAGGCAGGGACCTGGCGGGCGTGCGCAAGGTGGTGCTGGACGCCGTGCACAAAGCTCAGGGGAAGGGCTGCGCTCCGGGAATTCTGGGTATCGCTATCGGCGGCGATCGGGGGTCATCGTATTACGCCTCCAAGGAGACCTTGTTCCGCCGCCTGGATGATGCTAATCCCGATGCGGAGCTGGCGGCGTTGGAGAATCGCCTGACCCAGGAAGCCAACCAGATGGGTATCGGTCCAATGGGCTTTGGCGGTCGGACCACACTCCTGGGCGCCAAGATCACCAGCCTGCATCGGTTGCCCGCCAGTTTCTTCGTTTCCGTCTCGTATATGTGTTGGGCTTATCGCCGCCGCCGCATGACCTGGCAAAACGGTCAGGTCAGCTACGAATGAGTCTCTAGAGAGGAGAGCGAACATGCGTGAGGTAAAAATCCCTATCAGCGACGACGTCATCCGCAGCTTAACCGTTGGAGAACCGGTGGCGCTCAGCGGGGTGATGATCACCGGGCGGGATGCGGCGCATAAGTGGATGATTGACACATTTATCCAAAAGAAGCGCCCTCCGCAGGGTGACGACCTGGAAGTGTACCAGGCGATCAAACCCCTTCTGGACGGCGGGGTGATCTACCATTGCGGACCGGTGGTGGCGGGCTTGGACACCCGGGATTACCGCTTTGTGGCGGCTGGACCGACCACCAGCACCCGTGAGGAGCCTTATCAAGGCGATGTGATGCGCCACTTCAATGTCAAGGGCGTAATCGGCAAAGGCGGGATGGGTCCCAAGACTCTGGCAGCCTGCCAGGAGGTGCCCGGGGTCTATTTCCATGCTGTGGGCGGCGCAGCCTCGCTCATCGCCCAAACCGTAACCCGAGTGTTGGGCGTGTACAAGCTGGATTTCGGCGTGCCGGAGGCGATGTGGGTGATCGAAGTGAAAGATTTCCCCGCCGTGGTGACGATGGACGCTCATGGCAACAGCCAGCACGCGGTGATTGAGCAACAGTCCAAAGCTGTGTTGGAAAAATTACTGGCGCAAGCTTATTAATCGCTTCTTTGTGAACAGACCTGACGGATGAGACAAAGCGCCCGTCAGGTCTGTTTTTCATTCTTCGCTCGTTCGAGCGATATTCACGTCTGTCAGCTTCACCCCCTATCTACTACAATCCATCAGAAAAAGCTCTGCTTTTTCACCGACCCAGGTTTGCTGATGGTCTAAGGGGAGGTTACGGTGAACTGTTTGACCATACCAAGGGTGAAGTGTGGGTGTCCTTCTGCCTTGGGGCTGGGAATGTTACAGATGGCGAGGTAATTTCCCGGCTGGAAGTAGAATTCGATATAACCTGATAGTCCCACATCCAGTCCATTCATACCCCCAACCGGAACGAAGGGTGGAGGACCATCCGGGGCGGTCAAGAACTGCAGGGCGTCCTGCAGGCTCTTGCCCTCCGCCAGACGCAGAAGATTGAATTCATGAGGCTCTAGACCATCGTTGATCACCTGGATTACCGTTTGACCGGCGGGCAGGGAGGCTGGTATATCAAAAGTGAAGTCCTGAAGACGAACGGTCAAATCAGCCTTCGGTTCATTGGCAGCAGGCGCGTTTCCCTCCTGCACTGTGAGTTTCGTCATCATACCTTTGGCAAAGTGTGGCGCGTGATCATCCGCCGAAGGGATAAAACACAGGATGACATATTCACCGGCGGATAAGTTGATGACCGCCTGCGCCGAACCGCCTGGGGCGACTGCCCCTACGCCACCAACCTGGCTCACCAATGCCATGGCGGGTCCTTCCCCTTGTTTAAGCGCCTCCCCAAACTGCTCCATGCTTACACCGTCATTCAAACGCATGAATTGGACGTGATGCGGTTCCTGACCGGAGTTGGTTAAGCTCACGCGCACCCAGCCCGCATTGACCACGTCAGGCGCGGTGTAGGCGAAGTCAGACGCGTCAATTTTGATTTCGGGTAGAGGATTTGCCATTACCTTGTAGGTATCGGCAAACGCCTCGCGCCTCCCCTTGCAGGTGTCTTCGCTGACCGGGGAAAAGGTAAGGGTATCGCCGTCGAAAGACCATTTGTAGCCTGGGGGATCCTGGCATTTCGGATCGGTATCGTCGTTGCTCAGTTCCATATAGAGATCGCCTTCTGTCCGATAAGTTCCCTGAACAACCGGCACTTCGCCGATTAAAAAGGCGAAAGTGCCGTCAGCGTTGAATTGATGGGACAGGGCGCTATCATTCACCGAGACAAATCTGCCTGTGGGGAATTGGGCTGCGGTTTCGACAGGTGATTCGCCTGGCGTCGCCGTTGGCGCTTCTGCTGGAGCATCCGTTGGCATAGCGGTTGGCATTGCGACCGATGACTGCGACAGAGCAGCGGTAGCGGCTGGCATTGTCGTTGGCGCATTGGAAGCGCAGGCTGACAAGACAAACGCCATCAGGATAAGGGTTATTGCAAAAGATTGTTTCGTTTTCATATTTCTCCTCCGACCGGTGGGATTTGCGCTCCTGGCGCTCCGGTCTTGCGTGCCATAAATGTATCATTTCGGCAGTTACCAGACTTGCCATTTTCTACCAAAATTCCCCAAATTTGGTAATCTGTGCTATCCTACGCACCAGGAGATTAGAATGTCATCCCAAATTCCTGCACATACCCTGGAAAAATTCGGCACTTTTGGCGATTTACTTCGGTTCTTGAGACGAAGAGCCGGAATCACACAAATGGAACTGGCGCTTGCGGTGGGTTACAGTGATGCGCAGATCAGTCGGCTTGAACAGAACCTGCGCTTACCCGATATGCCTACCATCGAAGCGCGCTTTGTCACCGCGCTCGATTTGGAAGATGAGCCAAGGGTGGTCGCACGGTTGTTAGACCTTGCGGCGAATGTGCGGCGGGAAGACGCTCCTGGGTTGGGGTTGTGCCCCTATAAAGGGTTGAGCAATTACGAGGAAGCGGATGCGGATCTCTTTGTGGGTCGCGAAAGACTCACCGCCAGGTTGACAGAGCGC
Source organism: Chloroflexota bacterium (assembly GCA_037443025.1). GTDB lineage: Bacteria > Chloroflexota > Anaerolineae > Anaerolineales > UBA4823 > JAQBDA01. The sequence goes on along the minus strand of JBBIPD010000160.1, from coordinate 4,089 downwards.
ATCACGAAGTTGGCAGCCGGTGAGCCGCCCTCTGAACGGCGCGCTCTGGCGGTGGTAGGCGCTTCGGGCAGCGGTAAGTCCTCTCTGGTGCGGGCGGGGCTGGTGCCTGCCCTGCGCTGGGATAAGAACTCAGCCGACTGGGATATCCATGTTCTCACACCCACAGCCCATCCTCTGGAGAGTCTGGCAATGAGTCTCGCGGAGGAGAATGGCTCAATTGCCTCCACAGCAAAATTGATGGATGATTTTGCCCGTGATCCACGCAGCCTGCATTTATTCGCCGGGCGAGATTTGAGAGCGAGACATGGTTCGCGTTTGTTGTTGGTCGTTGACCAGTTCGAAGAACTCTTCACCCTTTGTCGCTCAGAAGAAGAGAGGTCCTCGTTTATAGAGAATGTGCTTACAGCTGCCTCTGTAACGGATGGACCAACTCTGCTTGTCATCACGTTGCGGGCGGATTTCTACGCTTACTGTGCGGGATATCCTCTATTGCGCGAGATGTTATCCCATCAGCAAGAATATATCGGCGCAATGAGCGACGAAGAACTGCGCCGCGCCATCGAGGAGCCTGCCCGACGCGGACGTTGGGATTTTGAACCGGGTCTGGTGGACTTATTGATGCGCGAAGTCGGTCATGAGCCGGGCGCGTTACCTCTGCTCTCTCATGCGTTGTTGGAGACGTGGCAAAGGCGGCGCGGGCGGACGATGACCTTGAGCGGCTATCTGTCCTCAGGCGGTGTGCGCGGAGCCATTGCCGAAACCGCCGAGTCGTTGTTTGTCGATCAATTCACTGCCGAACAACGCGCCATTGCCCGGCGTATCTTCCTGCGCCTGACCGAGCTGGGAGACGAAACCACCACCGGAGATACACGGCGGCGGGCGACATACACCGAGTTAATTCTAAAGCCCGAAGAAAAAGATCTCACCCAGGCGGTGATAAAGGCATTGGCTGACGCCCGCCTGATCATTACCGGTGAAAACTCAGCCGAGGTCGCCCATGAAGCGCTGATCCGTGAATGGCATACACTGCGCGGCTGGCTTGAAGATAATCGCGACGCGCTGCGCCTGCACCGGCGCATGACCGAGGCAGCCCAGGAGTGGCTTGGGCGGAATCGCGACTCGGGGGTGTTGTATCGCGGCGCTCGTCTTGCTCAGGCAAAAGAATGGGCAGCCGGTCATCCTGATGAAATGAACGAGTTGGAGTCCGATTTCCTTGAGGCATCATTGGCTTTGGAGGAGAACGAAGCTAATGAGAGAGAAGCGCAGCGTCAGCGCGAACTACAAGCCGCCCAGGATCTCGCCGAGGCGGAAAGAAAACGCGCCCAGGAGCAGGCATTGGCTGCCCGGCAATTGCGCCGGCGTTCGTTCTACCTGGCGGGCGCCTTCATCATCGCAATTATCATGGCGTTTAGCGCCGGGTTTTCGGGCTGGCAAGCTCGAGCATATAACCGTCTTGCTGCTGCCCGCGAGTTGGCTGCCACCTCCATCAGCAACCTGGATAATGACCCCGAACTCAGCCTCCTTCTGGCTTTGCAAGCGGCTGAAGCCACTTACCAACAGGACGGCACCATCTTGAAGGAAGCGCAGGATGCCCTGCATCGTTCCCTGCAAGCCCATCGCCTGCTGCTTACCCTCCCGCACGGGGGCGCCCTGGCGGTCAGCTCGGACGGCGTGCAAATTGCCACCGGCGGGGAGGATGGTTGGGTTAAAATCTGGGATGCAAACACGGGCGAAGAGAGACTGGCTTTTGCCCCCTCTACCAAACGGGTGACAGACCTGGCATTCAGCCCGGATAGCCAGCAATTGCTCTCCGGCAGCCTGGATGGCGATGTCAGCCTGTGGGATTTGCGTAGCGGGCAAAGGCTACTCGCCCTGCACTCGCCGCCAGGCGCAATCTACAGCGTTGGCTACAGCCCCGATGGGAAGCTTCTGGCGGCTGGCATGTTGAATACCCTGGTTGTCTGGGATGCCAGCACCGGCGATGAAGTGTCCCGCTTCTCAGATATCACCTGCGGCGCTGTGACCGATATTGCTTTCACCCGAGACAGCGCACAGTTGGGCGGAACTTTTACAAATGGCTGTAATGTAGTCTGGGATAGCCAAACCGGCGAAAAATTGTTATTGGATATCGGGAATTCCGGCATTACCGGTTCGGGGGTGGCTTTCAGCCCATCGGGGACACGTCTGGCATTGCCGGTTGCT
>JBBIPD010000160.1:0-1877 GCA_037443025.1 Chloroflexota bacterium | reverse complement strand
GGGCGATTGTGCGCTACCTTCCCACCACCAGCGGGGCAACCTATTTTCATGGTCATACCGGGGAAATCACGGATTTGGTGTTCAGCCCAGACGGCACCCTCCTGGCAACCGGCAGTCAGGATGGTACCGCCCGCGTATGGGATTCCAGCACTAGCGAAGAGTTGGTCGTCCTGGCGGGTCATAACCTGCGGGTGAATCACATCGCCTTTTTCCCCGATGGACGACGTCTGGCAACCACCAGCCAGGATGGCACCACCCGCGTTTGGGATATCTCTGGCGGCGGAAGCCATGAGTGGCTGACCATCGGCGATGCCTCGAATCCAAGAAAATATGTGTCCCTCAGTCCCGATGGTCGTTATTTTGCCACCAATGACTATTCTCGCGTCGGAATATACGATGCATTAACGGGCGAGCAGGGCACCAAACTCGACATCGGCAAGACCTACCAGGCTCTTCCTGAATTCAGCCCTCAGGCGGATCGAGTCGCGTCATCATATAACTCAAACAGTCCAGCCATGCAGGATGCGACAACGGGGGAAGTCTTGATGCTGTTCGGCGGCGGTTCCCAGGATATTTATGCTCTTGCCTTCAGCCCAGATGGCAGCCGGATGATAACCGGAGACACCGCCGGAGGTATCCGGATTTGGGATACCGTCAGCGGGAAAGCGTTGAAATCATTGGAGCTTCACACCGGTCGAGTCCTGGACCTGGAAGTCACGCCGGAAGGCGACCGACTGGCAAGCAGCAGCGAGGACGGTCGGGTGATTTTATGGGATTTGACCTCGGGTCAGCCCGAGCTGACCCTGATTGAAGGTCCACCCTTGGTCTCCAGCTTATCTTTCAGCCCTGATGGGAAACGATTGGTCACATCTGGTAGCGACGGCAATGCCAGGGTGTGGGATACGACAACCGGACGACTATTGCTGACCCTTGAGGGGCACAGGGGCGAGGTCACGGGGGTTGACTTCAGCCCAGATGGGGAACAAATCGCTACAGCCAGTATAGACGGGACAACCCAGCTATGGAATGCCGCCAGTGGAGAGGAGCTGCTGACCTTAGGAGGGCATACCTCCGGGGTTACCGGCGTGGCATTCTACCCGGACGGGAAACGCCTAGCCACCAGCAGCCTGGACGGCTCGGTCAGGATTTATGCTCTGGATATCCAGGATTTACTGACCCTGGCTCGGCAGCGCCTGACCCGCTCGCTGACAACCGAAGAATGCCGGCAATACCTGCATAAACCGGCATGTCCACCCTGACTCCTTTAAGGCAGAAGGTCGGGCAACGGATTTTGACCCATCGGTGTTCTGCGCCCCACCAGGATATCAACCAGGGCGCGCTCCTGTCCCAGGGTGGTGCCGAACATGGCGAGATAGGTGCCCACCTCGGGAAATTCCAGGATGTCGGTCGGCGATTTAATGGCAACCACGATTAAGGGAACGCCGGATTTGAGCAGTTGATCAACCAGCTCAATCTGCCAGGTATCATCGTAGGTCAGGCGGTTCAAATGCGCCTGCCAGGTGAAAAGCAGAACCAGTTTGTACGTTTTTGCCTGGGCTGCAAGAGACCCCAGCAGACCTCGATCTTTGATTTTTCCCTCCCAGGGCTGAGGGAAGGGGGCAAAATCCGCCTTGAAGACGTTCTCTGTTAGAGCATCTCGCAGCATAGGGTAAAGCTCCCAGCCGTTGCCAGGACCGATCACCAGGATGTCGCGTTTATTCGCAGGGATGGGCGTCAACCCTTCTTTATCTTTGATCAACGCCACGGCTCTTTCGCCGATTCGTTCTGCAAGTTGTTGATTGGCGTTCCAGTCGGGAGCATCGGGGAGGGGGACGGGATAATCAGCCAGACCGTGAGCGGCTTTCAACCATAAAACC
>JBBIPD010000159.1:0-7238 GCA_037443025.1 Chloroflexota bacterium | reverse complement strand
GGCTTTGGAAGCGCTGGAGGCGGTGGGAGGGACGTATCTCTGTGGATGCATCGCTTTCGCCGGAGGCGTCTTTACCGGCGAACCGCCGACCCAGGCGGAACGGCAGGTGTGCATCGAAACCCTGGGGGAGGTTTGCCTGGAGGCGCGCAAACGCGGCATCAAGGTCGGGTTGGAGTGCGTCAATCGCTACGAAACCTACCTGTATAACGCCCTGGCGGACGGTCGGGAGACGGTGAAGGCGGTGGGGCTGGATAATTTCGAGCTGCACGCCGACACTTACCATATGAATATCGAAGAAGAGGGCTTCTACCAGCCTCTGGTGGATGTGGCGGACGTGTTGGGTTATATCCATATGAGCGAGAGCCATCGGGGACAGGTGGGGACCGGGACAATCAATTGGGATGACATCTTTCGCGGTTTGAAGGATGGGAATTATCAGGGTCCATTGGTGCTGGAGTCGTTCTCAGCCAACAACCCCGAGCTGATAGCGGCGATTCGCCTCTGGCGACCGCCAAACAAAACCCCGGAATTCCTGGCGGGTGAAGGTCTGCGCTTCTTGCGCAGCAAAGCCGAAGCGTTTGGGCTGTAAAGATTGACCGGATAAAGCCATGCAGAGCGATGAGTTTGTCAGACGAGTGAAAAAGGAGGCGAGATGATCAAGAGCATCACCGATTGCGCAGTGTTGAATAATGGGGTGAAGATGCCCTGGTTGGGTTTTGGGGTGTTTCTCTCCCCGCCGGGGGATACCACCTACCGCTCGGTGCGGATAGCTTTGGAAACGGGTTATCGCCATATAGACACCGCCAAGATTTACGAGAACGAGGAGGATGTGGGTAAAGCCGTCCGGGACAGCGGAATCCCGCGCGAGGAGATTTTTGTCACCACCAAGGTCTGGAATTCAGATATGCGGGCGGGAAAAGTGCGGGAGGCTTTCGATTTGAGCCGCAAAAAGCTGGGGATGGATGTGATTGACCTGTACCTGGTGCACTGGCCTGTGGCAGAAAAGTATCTTGACGCCTATAAAGTCCTGGAAAAACTCTACCAGGAGGGCAAGGTGCGGGCGATTGGGGTGAGCAACTTCCTGGTGCACCACCTGGAGGATCTCCTGCCCCAGGTCGAGGTCGTCCCAACGGTGGATCAGGTGGAATGGCATCCCTGGCTGCAATTGCCGGATTTGTACCGCTATTGCCGGGAGAAGAAAATCCAGCTCGAAGCCTGGGGACCATTAATCCAGGGCAAGGGATCGCAAATCCCGCTGCTGAGCGAAATTGGCAAGAAATATGGAAAGACATGGGCGCAGGTGATCATCCGCTGGGATTTGCAGCGCGAGGTGGTGACGATACCCAAATCGAACACGCCCAGCCGCATCAAAGAGAACGCGGATGTCTTCGACTTCGAGCTTTCCGAGGCGGATATGGCGGCGATCAACGCCCTGGATCAGAACAAGCGGGTGGCAGCCGACCCGGATAATTTCGATTTCTAACATCCCTGGCGGCGCTGGAGAGGGTTCATGGCGAACAAATATTTGATTGGGGTTGACCTGGGGACGAGCAGTACCAAATCGGCGTTGTACACCACGGATGGCAAGCTCGTGGCTGAATCGACCCTGGAGGTGCCTATCTATTATCCCAAGCCGGGGGTGGTGGAGCAGGAAAACGACGATTTCTATCGCACAGCCGCCCTGACGGTCTCGAGCTGCCTGCGCAAGAGCGGGGTGGAGCCAAGGCAGGTGGCGGCGATTGCGTTCGACAGCCAGATGGCGGGCATCGGCACGGTGGACGAGAACTTCAACCCGGCAACCCGCTTCGACTCCTGGCTGGATATGCGCTGCGAGCCTTACATCGAGTACATCAACCGCGAGCATGGAGATTTAGTCACCCGCCTGACCGGTTGTCCGCCGACCTGCAATCACGGTTCCAAGCATCTGTGGTGGAAGGAGGAACAACCCGATGCGTACCGGCGCATCGCCAAATTCGTGACTCCGGCAGGCTATGTGGCGGGCAAGATGGCGGGCTTGAAGGGCGAAGACGCCTTCATGGATTACACCTTCATCCATTTCTCCGGCTTCAGCGACGCCGAGAAAGGCGAATGGTCGGATGAACTGATCGAATTGTTCGGGGTGGACCGGAGCAAGCTGCCGCGCATCGTGGAGCCCTGGCGCGCCATCGGGGAGACGACCAAGACCGCGGCGATTGATTTCGGTTTGGCGCCGGGGACGATCATCGCCGCCGGCTGCGGGGATACCGCCGCCAGCGCTCTGGGTGGAGGCATCACCCGGGCAGGGATGGTCTTCGATGTGGCGGGGACGGCTGCAGTGCTGGCGGGCTGCACCGACAGGTATGTGGCGGATGTCAGGCACCGCGCTCTGATCGCCATGCGCTCGGTCATCCCCGGATTGTGGAATCCGCTGGCGTACATCGCCGGTGGAGGCATCGCCCTGCGCTGGTTCCGGGATCAGTTTTTCAATTACCTGCGCGGCGAATCCCAGGATTTGCCAGGCGACCTGTACCAGGAGTTGATTGAGACCGCGGCGAAAGCCCCGCCCGGGGCGGAGGGGCTGTTCTTCTCCCCCCATCTGGGGGGCAGAATCTGCCCGGCGACCCCCGAGATGCGCGGCGCCTGGCTGGGGTTCTCCTGGGGGCATACCCAGGCGCATTTCGCCCGCTCGGTGTTGGAGAGCGTGGCGTATGAATACGCCTATTACCTGAACATCCTGCGTGAGTTAATACCGGATTTGAACCTGTATGAGGCGCGGGTGGTGGGAGGCGGGGCGCGCAGCCCGGTCTGGAATCAAATCAAAGCAGATGTGCTGGGGGTGCCGTATCAGCCGTTGAAGGGGAACGAATTTGGATCCTGGGGCAGCGCGATGATCGCCGGGAAGGCGGCGGGCGTTTTCGACGACCTGGCGAGCGTGGCGTACGAGCACGCCATTCCGGCAGGGGATAAACTGAACCCGAGAGCGGAAATCCGGCAGATTTACCAGCCCCTGGTGGAGAAGTACATCCAGTGGCAGGCGACGCTGGCGGAGGGATTTCGCAAGATTAAGTGAGCTGAGTCTGTTCGGATTGGCTGCGGCGTCGAATGAATTCGACGCCTAGCGGGTTTCAAACCCACTCAAGTGGGTTACCCGTTGATTAGACGCCGGTTTCGATAGACGGCTGAGAAGTAAAAGGCAAACGCTCACAGCGTATGAGAAGAGAGCCGCACGATGAACAAAATTGGAATCTACTACGCCTACTGGACTCACGATTGGGACGCCGATTTTCACCCCTTTGTGGATAAGGTCGCCAGCCTGGGCTTCGATGTGTTGGAAGTGAACGCCGGCGCCATCGCAGAATTGACCGCCGAGGAACGCCGCAATCTGAAGTCTCACGCCGAGGACAGAGACCTGGCGCTCTCTTACTGCATCGGCTTGCCCCGCAAATATGACCCGGCAAGCGAGGATGACCAGGTGCGCAGGGCGGGCGTGGCGTATCTCTCCAGGCTGATACGGGCGATTGGCGAGATGGGCGGCGGCAACCTGGGCGGCATCATTTACAGCTATTGCCCTGCCTCTATGCCCGAAGGGGTGACCGATAAACGCCCTTATTTCGAGCGCAGCGTGGCGAGCATGAAGGAAGCAGCAAAAGTCGCCGAAGACCAGAATGTCGTCCTCAATATGGAGGTGGTCAACCGCTTCGAGCAGTTTCTGCTCAACATCTGCGAGGAAGCAGTGGCGTACGTGGAGGCGGTGGGCAGCCCCAATGTCAAGGTGATGCTGGACACCTTCCATATGAACATCGAGGAGGATTTCGCCAGGGAAGCCATCCTGACCGCCGGGGACAGGCTGGGTCACTTCCACATCGGGGAGAACAACCGCAGACCGCCGGGTTACGGGCACATCCCCTGGGCGGAGATTGGGGCGGCGCTGCGCAAAATCAACTACCAGGGTTATGTGGTGATGGAACCTTTCTTGATGCCCGGCGGCGAGGTGGGGCGGGACATCAAGGTCTTCCGAGATATGAGCGTCGGGCTGGATATGGACGCCGAAGCGCAGAAGGCGCTCTGGTTCATGCGCGGCGTGTTGAAATAACATCGCACTCCTGCCGCAGAAGGAGGGGATGTTTTATCGGGTAAGGCGATGATTCATACTCTGACATTGAATCCTGCGTTGGACCTCGAGTTCAGCGTCCCTGAGATACGGTTCAATCAGGTGCTGCGCGCCTCCCGGGTGCGGGCGGACTGCGGAGGCAAGGGGTTCAACATCGCCCGGGCGCTGGCAGAGATGGGGGAAGCCTGCCTGGCGTGGGGCTTGGTGGGAGGGAAAACCGGCGAGCGTCTGGCGCAGGACCTGGCGAAATTGGGCGTGCAGACGCGGTTTATCTGGACCGCGGGGGAGACGCGCACCAATGTGGCAGTTGTCACTTCTCCTTTGAAAGATTATCTCAAGGTGAACCAGGCAGGACCGGAGGTTACGCCGGCAGAGCTGGCGCAGGTATTGGACGAGATTGGCGCCGCCGCCAGGGCAGGCGATATCTGGGTGCTCTCGGGCAGCCTGCCGCCGGGAGCGCCTGTGGACACTTACGCCCAAATCATCGCAACCGTGCAAAAGGCAGGCGGGCGGGCTTTGGTGGATGCCGATGGGGAGACCTTGCGCCATGCCTGCCTGGCGCGCCCTTTCCTGGTGAAGCCGAACGCCCTGGAGGCGGGGGAGACGACCGGGATAGCCATCAATACCCCGCAGGAGGCGGCGCAAGCCTGCCTTCGTTTTCACGAATGGGGGGTGGAGGCGGTGTTGATCACCCTGGCGGAGCAGGGGGCGGTGCTTTCGGCGCAGGGAGAAGCCTGGTGGGCGCGCCCGCCGGAGGTACCCATCCAAAGCCCCATCGGCGCGGGGGACGCCTCGCTGGCAGGTTTTGTGTGGGGGTTGAGCCGGGGGCTGGATTACCCGCAATGCCTGCGGCTGTGCGTCGCCAGCGGGACGGCTTCCGCCAGCCTGCCGGGGACGGCGGTGGCGCCGCGGGGGTTAATCGAACAAACGGCAAAAGGGGTGCAGGTAGCGCCTATCCCGATAGGCGGTTAAACATGAATGAGGGAAATATTTTTGAATCGAAACCAAAATGATGAGGGGGAGATCATCGTTTTATAATATTAATGGGTTGCGGTTAAATGGGGAAACAACCAGGCATGGTTGCAGCGGGAGGTGCTCACGGCTGGGGCTAAAGTATCAATTGCAGCTTATCAGGAGTCTGGATAATTAAATAGTCGTTCGACAATGTGAGTCGCTATCAATACTCAAGAGGTGAACAATGAAAGGCAAACTTCTTCTGCGATCTCTTCATTATGCCTTGCTCGTTGCAGTTGCGTTGATATTTTTTAGGGAGAGTATAGTAACCGCATCGGCTACGCTTACCGAACCTTTGATCATAAAGGGCGAACCGACTTATCTCCAAATCCTGAGTTGGAGCATTGAGATAGTTGATAGCGCAGCTGATGTGGGGGAATACAACGCATTGGCTTTAGACTCCAATGGAAGACCTCACATCAGTTATTTCGATTACGATAATCAAGACCTGAAGTATGCCAAATGGACCGGGACCAATTGGCAAATTCAAATCATCGATAGCTCCGGGGATGTTGGAGCAAATAATTCATTGGACATAGATGCTGCGAACAACCCTCACATCAGTTACGTTGACAGCACAAATTGTGACTTGAAATATGCCCGTTGGACCGGCAGTACCTGGCAAATTCAGACTGTTACCAGTATTAGTAGCATGTATTGTTCAGGTTTTCCCACCGCTATAGCCGTGGAACAAAACGGCAATGCCCATATTGCATATTCTGATAGTAATTACTTTCAACTAAAGTACGCTCATTGGACTGGAAGCAGTTGGCAAATTGAAACTATTGAAGAATGGGTTAGTAGCTATGACGTTTCTTTGGCGTTAGACAGCAACAACCATCCACATATTGCCTTTGATAGAGATAATTCGCTTAAATATGCCTGGTGGGATAATAGTACGTGGCAGGTCGAATATGTTACTTCAATGGCGAATCCCGGCGAGAGCAATATAGGTGATTTATCCTTGGCGTTGGATGATGCAAATAATCCTCATATTGCCTACAATTATAAGGTAAACATGGGCACCAGCGGTCTCAACTATATCCATAAGGCAGGAGGCAGTTGGCAAGATCAACCTGTTGACTATGAAAGCGGAGTCCATACAGGAATGAGTGTATCCCTCGCGTTGGACGAAAGCGAAAGACCGCACATCAGTTACCGGAATAATCTTCTCGAACTAAAATATGCTTATTTTACGGGATCGGACTGGATTAAACAAAAAATCCAAGACAACGTTTGTTTTGGAGGGTGTAACACATCTCTTGGGCTGGATGGCAACGGAAACCCGCACATTAGTTTCTATGAATATGATATTTTCCCATATGTTCAAGGGAAGTTGAAATACGCTTCCGGGAGCGCGGAATTGACCCCAACTCCTACATCTACTTCTCCGGCGACGCCCACACCGACGCTGATTTCAACGCCATCATGGACCTCAACCCCAGGTCCTATGGACAGGTTCATTCAATTGCCGCTTGTTCTGGGAAACCACATTCCGGCAACGGCTATGCCCACAGCGACTCCCGGCGCATCCACAGTGACGCCCACCGCCACACCCAGTCCAACCTCAAATCCCACGTCAACACCGACCCATACGCTTACCCCGACAACAACCGCCTGTGGCATTGGCAACTGCGACTTTGAGCAAGGCGCGACGGTCTGGACCGAATACTCGCAGAACGGATGGTCGTTGATACTGCAAGCCGCTGCTCTGCCTGTTTTGCCTCATGGCGGTTCCTGGGCTGCCTGGCTGGGCGGGGATTACAATGAGATTGCTTATCTGCAACAATCGGTTTTAGTCCCGGCAAATCTGCCTTATCTGGGTTACTGGCATTGGATTGATTCGCTAGATGCCTGCGGATTCGATCACGCTTATATCCGCATCAACGATAACCTTGTACACCAGTACGATTTGTGTTCCTACGAAAATACCAACGGATGGGAACTGCATGTTGTAAACTTGAGCGATTACGCCGGGCAGACGGTCCAGTTACAGGTGCGAGTGGAGACGGATGGTTCACTCACCAGCAACCTTTTCCTGGATGATTTTGCTTTTCGGGCAACAGGGGAGTGAGAGGAGAGAATCGGCGCAGGAAAATTCTACATGATAATGAGGTCTCATGTTGAACAGCGC
>JBBIPD010000158.1:5049-7251 GCA_037443025.1 Chloroflexota bacterium | reverse complement strand
TGGGCGCCCTTGACTTCAAAATGCACCTTTAAGCCAGTGCGGTTTTCGACCTCTCCCGCGTACCAGCGCAACGCGGCGGTCAACCCCAAATCGTCCAGTTGAGATGGTCTCAAATCGCTAATCAGACGTTGCAGTTCCGTCAGCGAATGCGCCACCAACCCCTGAAGCTGTTTGAGATGATTGGCAGCTTTTTCCGGATCCTGATAGAGGGTATTGGTCACCCCTCTCAGCCCAAGACCAATCGCCGTCAGCGATTGACCGGTTTCATCGTGCAGCTCTCTACCAATCCGTTGGCGCTCGGCTTCCTGCGCCTGAACCACCCGGCGCAGCACCTCTCCCCGTTGCGCCTCACGCCGCTGCGCCTCCTCCAGGCGAGAAGCCTGCAGGCTGGCAATCTGCTCCTGCATCTCCACCTCGAATGCCCGCAGAAAGCGAATCACGAACACCGCGGCGGTCAGGGCGGCAATAGCCCGCAGGAGCTGAACCGGAAATCCGAAGATATCCGAAAACAAATCCTGGTTGATGATATTGGACGGCGGCAGCGGGCTGACCCGGCTGAAGGTCTGCCCAATCACGCCATACCAGAAGAAAGCGATCGCCGCCCACAGGCTGTCCCGCCCGAAACGCGCCATCCCCGCCTGGCGAAACCGCCGTTGCTGCACAATCAATCCGGCGCAGGCGAACAAAGCCGCGGGCACCGCCAGGACATACCGCGTCCAGACGTCCGCCACAGTGAACAGGGTCAACCCTGCATAATGACCGTGCATGATCAACAAGCCAAACGCCCAGACGCCGCTCAAGAAGAGCGGCAGCAACAGGCTGATGCGTCGCATCGCTTCATCTTTGGCTAACAAAGATGAACCAAACGCGGCAAGGGAGAGAAACGAGAAAGCCAGGAGTCCCACCCGCGCCCCCTCCAGTAGCATCAAATTGGTCTCATCCACGGTCAGCAATCCCAACAGGAGGAACATCTCGATCCATTCATGTCCGCCATGGATAAAGCCAAACACAGACAGGGGGCGTAAGGCATGCCGCAGCCGCACATCTGAGCATTTGCCGTATTCCAGCAGAATCGCCAGACCCATGCTGAAGAACGAAAGCCCATAAAAGAAAAAGATGATTGCAATTGTGTTAGCGGTCAAAGTTGCACCTGAAGATATCGGGTGTTTTCAGACTGTCCGGCAGGTCTGCCTCAACGCCTCTCAATCGGTGTCCGGCGATTTGCCCAGGATATCTGCCCTATTATAAGCAAAATGGCAACCAAAACCAGGATTGAATCCCCGGCTCTCTCAAACGCCCTGGCATCGAACAAACACCCGCTCATCAAAGCCTCCTGCCTTGATTGTCATCTAAACAGCGACAACAGGCGGGATGAGTCAAATTATATTAGACCTATCTTATCTGAATATCATGACAAATATCTGTCATTTTTAAGCAGAATGTCACTATTGTGAAATATGGCGCAATGCTATCATATACCCGGTTTAGCCTATTCATATATGTAAATATATAAGGATAAGAAATGGTAACCGACTCGCTTGTCAAAGAAATCACCCAGTTGCATGCAGATATCTGCTCCGCCCTGGCAGATCCGCGCCGCATCCTCATCCTCTATGCCCTGGCGGAGCAGCCCCGCAATGTTTCGGAGCTTGCGCAGGACCTGGGCATCAGCCAGCCTGCCGCCTCGCGCCATCTGAACATCCTGCGCGAGCGGGGCATGGTCGCCGCGCGGCGTGAGGGGCAATCCATGGTCTATCAACTTCGCGACCAGCGCACCATCCAGGCGTTAGATTTATTGCGCGAGGTTCTGGGAGAAACCCTGAAAAGTCGCGGTCAGCTCGCCCAGGTTGTCTTCGAAGATGAAAATCAAGCTGAGTGAACCCATCTTGAACAATTTTCATCGGCATCTACACAGGAGCAAAATATGAAATCCCTTCTCATTCTCGGCGCTGGCACCGCCGGCACCATGGTCGCCAACCGCATGCGTCGCCTCCTCGACCAGGACGAATGGCGCATCACGATTGTTGACCAGCACGAAACCCACTACTACCAGCCCGGTTTCCTCTTCATCCCCTTCGGCATCTACAGCAAGAACGATGTGGTCAAGCCCATGCGCGATTTTATCCCCGCGGGCGTCGAACTCATCATGTCGCCCATCGAAGTCATCGAACCAGATCATAACCGGGTCAGGCTGGTGAAAGA
>JBBIPD010000158.1:0-5039 GCA_037443025.1 Chloroflexota bacterium | reverse complement strand
CATCCTCAATTACGATTTTCTGGTCATCGCCACCGGCACCCAGACCCATCCCGAACAAACCCCGGGGCTGATGGAGCACGAGTGGCGCAACACCATCCACGATTTTTACACCATCGAAGGCGCTGTCGCCCTGGCGCGCTATCTGCGCTCATGGCAGGGCGGGCGGATGGTGGTGAACGTCGTCGAAAACCCGATTAAATGCCCCGTCGCCCCCCTCGAATTCATCATGCTCGCCGACTGGTATTTCCACGAACAGGGTCTGCGCGACCGGGTCGAAATCATCTACGCCACCCCCCTCCCCGGCGCCTTCACCAAGCCAATCGCCTCGCGCCATCTGGGAGACATCCTCGAGCGCAAAGGCATCAAGGTCGTTCCCGAGTTCATGATCGAGCGCGTCGAACCAGACGCCAGGAAAATCGTCGCCTATGACGAACAAGAGATTGAGTACGATTTGCTGGTCAGCGTTCCGCTCAACATGGGATCGGAGATGGTCGCCCGCTCCGGTCTGGGGGACGAACTCAACTTCATCCCGGTGGACAAGCACACCTTCCTTTCGCCCCAATACGCCAACATCTTCGTCCTGGGCGACGCCGCCGCCATCCCCACCTCAAAAGCCGGCTCTGTGGCGCACTTTGCCGTGGATTGCTGGTCGGAGAATTTCCTGCGCTACATTGACGGGCTGGAAATGCTCCCCACTTTCGATGGGCACGCCAACTGTTTCATCGAGTCCGGCTTCGGCAAGGGTCTGCTGATTGACTTCAATTATGATGTCGAACCCTTGCCAGGGCGCTACCCCCTGCCCGGGATTGGTCCCTTCACCCTGCTGGAAGAGTCCGAAGCCAATCACTGGGGCAAGATGATGTTCCGCTGGATGTACTGGAATATCCTTCTCAAAGGGCAGGAATTGCCCTTGCCTGCCAAGATGTACATGGCTGGCAAGTGGAATAGCTAAGGAGGCGCTCGATGGATCAATCAATCGTTACCCTTGACCAAAAACTGGATACCCTCAGCGCTCAAATTGCCTATCTCACCGAACAAGCGCAAATCGCCGAGCGCCAGCGCCAGGAGCGCGCCGAACTGATGCGGGATTTGACCCCCATCGCCAGCCAGGCAATGCGCATGACCATCGAACAGCTCGAAGAAGTGCAGGAGTACATTGACCTGAGCGACTTACTCCGCCTGATGAAGCGCCTGATGCGCAACGGGCGCAATCTGGAGAAAATGCTCGATCAGCTTGAATCTCTGATGGACCTGCTGGAGACCATGGGTCCCCTGGCAAATGAGGCGTTCGGAAAATCCATCGAGGTGCTCTCAGAGTTGGAATCCAAAGGCTATTTTGCCTTCGCCGGAAGCGGCAAGCGCCTGATTGACAACGTGGTGACCTCGTTCACGCCCGAAGACGTGGACCACCTGGCAGACAACATCGTCCTCATCCTGAATACGGTCAAAGATATGACCCAGCCCGAGATTATGAATTTTGTCCGCAACACGCTGCTGATTGCAGAAAAGGAGATTGAAGAACCGGTGGATATCTCACTCAGAGGCTTATTGCGCCAGATGCGAGACCCGGCTGTGCGCCACGGTTTGGCATTGACCATGAAAGTGATGCATGTCATCGGTTCTCAGGCTGAAAATAACGGACAATAACCCCTTTTGCGAAATAAATTTGACTCTTAATACCAACACACAAGGAGAAATAAGTTATGGCTACCAAAGTAATTGCAGGAAAACCCGTAGAAGTGAACGATGAAGGCTTTTTGCTCGACCCTTCTCAGTGGGACGAACAGATTGCGGCGGAGATTGCCAAAGATGAAGGCATCCCCGAACTGACCCCCGCCCACTGGAAAGTGATCGAATTCTGCCGCAAAAGCGCAGCCGCGACCGGCAAAGCCCCCACCCTGCGCACCATTACCACCGGCGCTGGCGTGCCTACCAAGGAGCTGTTCAGCCTCTTCCCTAAAGGACCGGCAAAGAAAGTCGCCAGAATTTCCGGCTTGGGCAAACCTGAGGGCTGTGTCTGATTTCAGCTCGCCATCCTGACCATAAATAGAGAGGCTTAAAATGAACGAACAAAATCGCCATATCGCTTTTATCTGCTCCAAGGGCAATCTGGACATGGCATACCCCGCCCTGGTGATGGGCTGGGCTGCCCTGGGAAACGGGATTGATGTCACCATCTTTTTCACCTTCTGGGGTCTGGACCTGATCAACAAAGCCCGGGTAGACCACCTGGAAATCGCCCCTGTCGCCAATACCAGTATGAAGATGAGTATGATGGGAGTCAAGACCGGCAATCTGGGCATCCCCAACATCATGGGCGTCCTGCCCGGCATGACCGCCTTTGCCACCGCTTTGATGAAGAGCAAGATGGAGAAGCTCGAAGTGCCGCCCGTCCGGGAATACCTGCAAATGCTGGTGGACGCCGGCGCCAAACTCTACGCCTGCAAGATGTCGGTGGACATGATGGAACTGACCATGGACGATTTCGTGGATGGCGTCCAGGGTATCGTCACCGCCGGAGACTTCATGGACATGACCGAAGGGGCGCAGATTATTTTTATCTAGCCTCGCATACCCGCCAGACAACTCCAACGGCAATCGGCGTCATCCCGCTCGTCTCCGCCTCGTTGCTGTTCATCATAACCACGCCGCATCGCCGCTGAGTTGGCATTCCATCGCCGCCTCCCTGGAAACACCCAGGGAGGTTTTATTTATGGGCGAGCCTCCGCGCAGTCGGGAATTTTCACCCATTCCCTCTACCCTTGAGACGTTTCCACAGGGGCAGATTAACACAAGATGAAACCATATGACATTCGACGCCAGGGGATGTGACGATTGTCACTAAAATTACACCCATCCTGATTGTTACAATTGGCACAAATTCATGTATGCGTTAATGTGAATACATAAAAAGATTAAATTATGGATGATAACCTTTCCCTGACTCAAGAGATCACCGAGCTGCACGCCGATATCTGCTCCGCCCTGGCTGACCCACGCCGCATTCTGATTCTCTACGCCCTATCCGAGCGAAGCCTGAATGTCAGCGAGCTTGCCCAATATGTCAACATCAGCCAGCCCGCGGCATCCCGCCATCTCAAAATCCTGCGCGAGCGCGGCTTGGTCCGTCCGATTCGGATAGGCGCCAGCGTGGAATACCGCCTGACCGACCAACGCCTCATCGAAGCCCTGGATACACTCCGGGCTGTTTTACGCAGCCGACTGGCGCACCGCGCCAGCCTTTTAGAAGAGGAATCCGCATCATGAAACTGAATAAATACATCTGGCTGATTGGCTTGGCTGTCACCCTGCTGGTGATTGCCCTCCCAATCGTCATCTTTTTGCCGCGGGAGACCCGCGCCTCGCAAGACCCCAAAGCCAATCTCCCCGTCTATCCCATTCACACCGACCACAAAGACATCGTCAAGGGCGATTTCAAAACCCCGCAGGAGGTCACCCAGGCGTGCCTGGAGTGTCACCCCGCCGAAGCCTACGAGGTGATGCAGACCACCCACTGGACCTGGCAGAGCAAACCCTTCGATGTGCCCTGGCGCGATGAGCCGGTCACCATTGGCAAATACAACCAAATCAACAACTTTTGTATTGGTTCCCAGGGTAATGCCAAAAAGTGTATGACCTGCCATGCTGGTTATGATTGGCCCGATTATGGAGCGTATGATTTCGACAATGCTCTCAATGTGGATTGTCTGGTCTGTCACGCCGACACCGCCCTCTACGCCAAAGGCGAATACGGCAATCCCTCAGAAGGCGTGGACCTGCTGGCTGCAGCCAAGAGCGTGCGCGCCCCCACCCGCGAGAACTGCGGTCAATGCCACTTCGACGGCGGCGGCGGCAACGGCGTCAAGCACGGCGACCTGGACGAAAGCCTGTACTTCCCCAGCCCCGATTTAGATGTCCACATGGGCGCCCAGGATTTCCAATGCATCGCCTGTCACCGCACCCAAAATCACAATATCAAAGGGCGTCTGGTGGCGGATAATTACCAGATAGACCCCGCCGAGCAGGTTGCCTGCACCGATTGCCACCCCGCCGCGCCGCACACCGATGAGCGCATCAACGACCATTCTGCTTCGGTCGCCTGCCAGACCTGCCATGTCCCCGCCCTGGCGCTCAGCGACCCCACCAAAATGTATTGGGATTGGTCAACCGCCGGGCAGGACCACCTACCTCAAAATCAAGGGGTCCTTTGTCTACGCCAGGGATATCCCCCCATCCTACGCCTGGTTCAACGGCAACCTGGATTACCGCTACATCCTGGGCGACAAGATAGACCCCTCCAAACCCACCATCCTCAATGACCCCGCCGGGGATATCAACGATCCCACCGCCAAAATCTTCCCCTTCAAAATCCACATTGCCAGGCAACCCTACGACAAAATTTATAACTACCTGCTGCAACCCATCACCGCCGGCGAAGACGGTTACTGGACCAATTTCGACTGGGACAACGCCTTCCGCCTGGCTGAGGCGCGCATGGGTTTGAAATACAGCGGTGAATATGGCTTTGCCGAAACCTGGATGTATTGGCCGTCCACCCACATGGTCCAGCCCAAAGAGCAGGCGTTGCAGTGCGCCGCCTGTCATAGCCCTGAAGGTCGCCTGGACTGGAAAGCCCTCGGCTACCCTGGCGATCCGATGGAATGGGGCGGTCGCTTCAAGAACAAATAAACTCCGCTTGACCCAACAATCTCAGGAAACGCTATTATATGAACATCAAGTTCACTTCACTCTCCCCCTACGCCAAACGCCAGTTCATCGGCTGGTTGTTCGTCGCCGTCATTGTCCTTTCAGGCGTTGGAATCAGCCAGATAGCCTATGCGCGCACGGTTTCCAAACCCGTCCGCCAGACATCTCCCCTGCATCCCACCTTCAGCCTGTTGGATAGCGAGGGCAAATCGGTGCTGGAAAGCGGGAATCCGGCGTCCACCCTGAAAACCTGCGGCGCCTGTCACGGTGATGCCAAAGCCAAGGGGCTGCGCGTGACCGTGGGCCCGTCCGGCCTCCGGATCGAACGCGAG
>JBBIPD010000157.1:2826-7289 GCA_037443025.1 Chloroflexota bacterium | reverse complement strand
GCATCTTCTTCGCTGTTCAGCATCCGATAACACAGGTTGTACACTGGCGACTGGTAAGCCTCCACCAGTTTGCTAAATGCGTCTGGATCGCCTTTCTGCGCTCGGGCGAGCCAGATTGACTCGTTGTCTTGCACCGCATTGCTCCTCTGCTTCCTGTCTCTGGGCAGTAAGGGAATTTAGCTCAAAAACAGATGTGTCGTTCTTCTACACTACTATACGTAAGAACGATTTGTTGGTTGCATCCAATCCTTCATTGGATTGACTCACTCCCCCTTTTCATCGCCAAAACCTTCCAGCAGGCGCGTCCCAGCCAGGACTTCCAAAACGCCGATTACCGCTGAGTTATCCAGTTCAGCCATGCCCATTTCAATCATCGCCCGATAGAGCTGGTAGTCGAGGGCGGCTGAAGGCAACGGAACGCCGTACTCCCGGGCGGTCTCGAGGGCAATCGCCAGGTCTTTCGCCTGCATGTAGGCTTTAAAGCCGGGGGCGCGGTTGCCCTCGAAGAGGCGCGGCGGCTTGACATCCAACGTCCAGCACTGAGCAGCGCCGCCGCGAATCGCCTCAACCACTTTTCGAGGGTCGGCTCCTGCTTTTTGCGCCAGGATCATCAGCTCAGCCATAGCGACCATCTGCGCCGCTGCCATAATCTGGTTGGCGGCTTTGGCGATTTGACCCGCGCCCGCCTCGCCCACATGGGTGACCGTTTTTCCAATCACCTGGAAGATCGGCATGACCCTTTCCAAGACCTCAGCCGAGCCGCCCACCATGATTGCCAGTGTGCCCTGGCGCGCTCCGATCTCACCCCCGCTGACCGGCGCATCCAGACACTGCACCCCCTTCTCAGCCAAAACCTCAGCCACATGCCGGGCGGTTGCGGGTTTGATGGTGGAATGATCTACGTATATTAATCCCGGGTGAGCGCCTTGAATAATCCCATCTTTACCCAGGGCGACCAGCTCAACATCCGGAGAGTCGGGCAAACTGCTGAAAACCATGTCCACCTGAGCTGCCAGCTCTGCCGGGCTTTGCGCCGCACGCGCCCCCTCCGCCACCAGCGCCTGCACCGGTGCCTGGTTGCGGTTATGGACCACCAGGGAATATCCTGCCCTGAGGATATTCTGCGCCATCGCCTTGCCCATTAAACCCAAACCAATAAATCCGATTACGGGTTTTGCTGCCATAGACTTACCTCTCTGATGATTTAATCGGTTCCAGTTGCGGTCCCTGGCGCGTGTCCAGCACCTGCCAGCCTTGATTCGCGATGAGTTGTCTCAAGCGGTCCGCCTCCTGCCAGTTTTTCATCTGGCGTGCCAGCTCGCGCTGCCGCACAAGCTCCAGCACTTCCTCGGTGGGCTGCGGCGTTTTCTCTTCAGATTGTTGCTGAACTTCTAAGGCATACTCCCAAACCGAATCGGGCAAGCCGGTCCCACCCTCCACAGGATGAAAATCACCGATGCGACTTAAGGAAAACGACTCTCTATGCTGGAACTGATGCACATGTCCCCGACGCATCTGTGCCACTTCAATCAGACCGGTGCCGCGCAAAGCCTCTGGACTTGATGAATCCTGATGCTCCTGACCGGTGTGAATCAGAGTGACTCCGCCCAGCCCAACCACCTCGCAGCGACCATCCTGCGGATAAATTACCAGCGCAGTTTTTTCGTCAATCCCAACCACCGTCAAATCAGCCGGAAGCATCTCCATCAATCGCGTAAAGCGCGACTTCCCCATGAAACAACGGCTGGTGTCCAACTCTTCACCGCCGTCATTGTTGTTCCAATGCGGAATGAAAACCAGGGGCACGCCATACAAACCGAACAAATCGAGACCCTTTTTCCAGTGAAGCTCTTCGCCGACCTTATAAATCTCATATACCGGCAGGGCAAAGGTGGAGACCGCAACCACCGCCGCGCTGGCTAAAGCCAACGCCGCCCCCAGGCGATGCCGCGCCAGGGTGGCGTGCCATGCCAGACTGTCCTGCAATTGACGAACCGCGTAGGTTGGGCTACCCGGTCCCATGAATATCATATCGGCGTGATACAAAGGCTCGACAATCTCCGGGTCGTCTGGGCTGAAGGGAGTGCCTCGCTTTCGGGCAGGCACGATGGTCAGCCTGGGTTGGTAGTTCTGCAGGCGGTACGCGATGAAATCCCCAACCCGACCGATCACCTGGGACGAGTTCAATTCAAACCCAGCCGGGGTTTCCAACAAAGCCACCCTGGGGTACTCAGGCAGCTTGCGCAGGATCACTTCAAAGACCTTCCTGCCGCTGGGCGAGGTTTCTCCAGAGCCAAACAGGACAATTGGTCCTGGAATCGGGGGAGAAGACAATGGCTTTTTCATTATTGATGCCTGCCTCAATCAAGCGCGAGCTACGGGAGATTATGCGGGCTGATAGCGTTTGGTAATATTAGGCACCAGGTATTCGCTGAAACAACGCTCGATATCGTACTCGGGTTGCCATCCCCAATCTCTCCGGGCTGGGGTGTCATCCAGGTCGGCAGGCCAGCTATCCACGATTGCCTGACGTTTGACATCCGGTTCAAAGCTGATCTGGGCGGACGGGAAGGATTTCAACACCCAATCCCGAAATTCAGCTGCGCTCAGGCTGAAGCTGGTGACATTATAGACGCGCCGGGAGAGGGCTGCGCTGGGCGCAGCGGTTAGGCGCAAGAGGGCGTTGACGGCATCGGGCATCGCCATGAAAGGGATGCGCACATCTTCCCGCACAAAACAGGCATAAGGTTCTCCCTTGGCGGCGGCGTGAAGCATCTCGGGTCCATAGTCGCTGGTTCCGCCAGAGGGTACGGTAAATGCACTGATCAGACCAGGAAAGCGCAGGCTGCGAAAATCCAACATCACCGGACGGTCAGCGGCGAGCTGGCGATAATATTGGCTGAAATAAATCCCGAGTTGCTCGCAATATAACTTGTTACATCCATACATGGTGCGGGGATAATTCCTCTCCCATTCGCGCACTCGGGCGTAGTTGAGCTTTGTTTCGAGGTCTGGCAAGCCGTATGCAGCGATGGAGCTGGGGAAGATGAACTTCACCGGTTTGCCGCGCCATTCCGACTGCTCTGAAGCCATTTGGAGCAACACCAGGGTGCCCTCCACATTCACCTTGTGGGCTGCGGTGGGGGTGAACTCGCTTCGGGTGGATAGCAGGGCTGCCAGATGATAGATCGTGTCAATCTCATACTCGCTGACCAATCTGGAAAGCAGGGCTTTATCCAGAATATCACCCTGGATATGGGTCACTCCAGGGAGCTTGACGGGGAGCGGTTGGATATCCAGGGTGATCAGGGGTTGGTCTGAGATCTTCGCCAGGCTGTCCACCAACGCCTGCCCAATCTCGCCCGCTGCTCCGGTGATGAGGGTTGCTTTTCTGCGCATAGAATCTCCTCTAATGATTGTTAGAATATGTGGGTTCTGTTGGCGTATCTCATGCTCCAGCCGGGAGGCGAACTGTTTGCAGCAAGCCGCCTCTTTGTGCTAGAATGAAATGGATACATGATAATTTTACAACAGCTTTATCAATCTGCTCTCCGGATTGACCACAGGGATCATCCCCTGCTCAACGGAGAGCCAGTTGGAGGCTAAAATGCCGTTGGATATTATTGTCGGCGCGCAATGGGGCGACGAAGGCAAAGGTCGAATTGTGGATTTGCTCTCTGCTCAAGCAGATTATGTCGCTCGCTACAATGGCGGCGATAACGCCGGTCATACAGTCACCGTTGGAAATCAGACTTTTAAATTACACCTCATCCCCTCGGGGGTGATTCACCCACACACCATCGGCGCGATTGGCAACGGGGTGGTGATCAACCCGGCGATTCTACTCGCCGAAATGGAGAGCGTGCGCGCCGCTGGTGTGCCGCTGACTCCGGACCGCCTGCGGATTTCCTACGCCGCCCACCTGATCACCCCCGGGCATATCGCCCTGGATGCCGCTCAAGAAGCGGCGCGCGGCGCGGGCGCAATCGGCACCACTTTGCGCGGCATCGGACCGGCGTACACCGACAAAGTCGCTCGCACCGGCATCCGGGTGGGTCAGATGCTCGATTTGGAGACCTTCGCTGACGCCGTTCAGACGCATATTCTCTCCGTCAATCAGCACCTGCAGAAGATGTACGCCGCGGAACCTCTCGACGCCGCGGCAGTCGCCAGAGAATATCTGAATTACGCCCACCAGTTGAAAGACTACATCGGGGATATATCCGCCCTGCTCAGCGAGGGGTTAAAAAGCGGCAAGCGCGTCCTGGCTGAAGGCGCTCAGGGAACTCTGCTTGATTTGGATCATGGCACCTACCCCTATGTCACCAGTTCCAATCCCAGCGCAGCCGGCGCTTTGATTGGTCTGGGCTTGGGAGTGGGATGTGTGGACCGGGTGGTGGGCGTCACCAAAGCGTTTCAAACCCGCGTCGGCGCGGGACCGTTCCCGAGCGAGGTCTTTGGCT
>JBBIPD010000157.1:986-2796 GCA_037443025.1 Chloroflexota bacterium | reverse complement strand
CCCTGGGACGAGTTCGGCACAACCACCGGACGCCCACGTCGGGTCGGCTGGCTGGATATGGTATTGCTGCGATATTCGGCGCGCATCAATGGCTTGACCGACCTGGCGATCACCAAACTGGATGTGCTGAGCGGGTTGGATGAAGTAAAAATCTGTGTCGCCTACCAGGCGGACGGACGCACCTACACCGAGTTGCCTTTTGGACCCGCTGATCTTTCTGCTTTTAGCCCTGTTTATGAAACTCTCCCCGGCTGGCAGGAGGATTTACGCGGCTGTCGCACCTGGGAAAGCCTGCCCCCGGCGGCTCGCAGGTACATCTTGCGCATCGAAGAGTTGAGCGGGGTCCCCGTCTGGTTGACTTCGGTCGGTCCCGAACGCGATCAGGTTGTCGAGATTGGATGATTGGGGTTAATCATCTTGCAGCAGCAATGAGACTGCTCCACTCATTCTATCTTCGTTTAAGCCATAATCCATCAACCCGCGTGCTCAGCGGGTTGCTTTCACTTGCCCTGGCGCTCTCTGCCTGCATCCCCCAACAAACACCCCTGCCGCCTGAACCTACCCCTACCCCAGTGCCAGAGACCTCCACCCCTACCCCGACAATCGTTTGGTTTCCTCCCACCTCGACCCCTACCCCCTTCTCCACTTTGCCGGTCACGCCCACCCAGGATATGCGACCTCCAATGGGCGATATCCTTCTCGAGGATGATTTCAGCCAGGAGACAGGCTGGACCTTAGCCAAAACATCTATCTCCAGCATTGCTATCGGAGTGAACGAGCTGACTCTGGCATTGCACCAGCCAGGGGGGTACCTGTACAGCCTGCGCCAGGATACCTACCTGGACGATTTCTACCTGGAAATCACCGCCAGCCCAAATCTGTGTCGTGGTCTGGACGAATACGGTTTGCTCCTGCGGGTGTCGCCCTCCCTGGAGTTCTACCGCTTCTCGCTCACCTGCGATGGGCAGGCACGATTGGATAAATTCTACAACGGCGCGGCAACTTCCCCCCAACCATTGACGCCCAGCGGCGCGATTCCACCCGGCGCGCCGAGCTCTTCTCGCCTGGGCGTCTGGGCAAAAGGCAGAGAAATGCGCTTCTATGCCAATGCTGAATTTTTATTCAGCGTTAGCGACCCCTCGCTTCGCGGCGGCAGCCTGGGGGTTTTCATCCGCTCGAATGGGGATAACGACCTCACCGTCAATTTTTCCGATTTGATCGTCCGTCAACCAGACAACTGAATTTGCGAGAGACCTCCGGTATGCCCAAACGTCCATTCATCAATCGCCTGAACGACCTGGATCCAAAAAGCTGGATGAAATTTCAAAAATCCTGGTTTATTCATAACCCGCCGCGACGCCGACGGGAAGTCCTGCGCCATCCTGCCAAGTTTCCCGAGACTCTGGCGCAAGAATTTATCGAGTTTTTCACCAAACGCGGACAGGTGGTGTTGGATCCAATGGCAGGCACGGGCAGCACACTGATTGCCGCCTTGCGCTCAGGCAGAAACAGCTACGGAATCGAGCTAAACCCCGCCTATGCTGAAATCGCCAGACAGATGATTTCCGGTGAAATGGCAAATTTGGGAGAGGTTGCCCGCGGCTTGACGGCTGAGGTCATCGTTGGCGATGCCAGCGACTTTGCCGCGCTTGCCGACAAGCATGCCTTTCCCCCCATTGATTACCTCCTCACCTCGCCGCCCTACTGGGATATGCTCCACGCCCGCGGCTCGCACACCCAAAAAACCCGCCACTCTTCTCCCAATTTGGATGTGTTCTATTCCGACCAACCGGAAGATTTGGGCAACATC
>JBBIPD010000157.1:0-976 GCA_037443025.1 Chloroflexota bacterium | reverse complement strand
ATTTCTCGAACGCCTTTCGTCTTTATATATCTCCATCCAACCCTACTTAAAACCCGGGGCATACCTGACCGTAATCGTGAAAAACGTCAAAAAAGGGGGCAAAATGTACCCCCTCGCCTGGGATCTGGCTAAATGTCTGAGCAGCGTCTACACCCTTAAAGACGAAAAAATCTGGGCGCAGGATAACCAGACCCTGGCGCCCTATGGCTTGGGAAACGCCTGGGTGAGCAACACTTTTCACCACTACTGCCTGCAATTTCGCAACGAGTAGTCTCAAACCAGATTGGCAGGGAAGGGCGATAACTTCCCCGACATAACTCTTCAAATAATCTCGGTTTTATTGTACAATTGTTCTGTAAAGACGATGGGTGTTTCAGGGTTCTGCCCCGGGTGGCGTGCACTCGGAACTTACGACAGACCGCCCATCGAACGAAAGGAGAATCCCCATGTATCACACCATCATCATCGTGGGTAATCTTGGGCGCGATCCAGAGATGCGCTACACCCCCAGCGGTCAGGCGGTGACCAATATGAATGTGGCGACCAACCGCCAATACACCGCCTCGGATGGCACCCAGGTGAAAGAGACGATATGGTTTCGCGTCTCCACCTGGGGGAAAACAGCCGAAACCTGCAATCAATATTTACGCAAAGGCAGTAAGGTCCTGATTGAAGGGCGGTTGATTCCCGACCCAGCCACCGGAGGACCGCGCACCTTTACCCGCCAGGATGGCACTCCCGGAGCCGTCTTCGAAATCAATGCCAACACAGTGCGCTTCCTCTCTGCTCGCGGAGAAGTCGAAGGCGATGTTCCCCTCGAGGAAGGCGGCAGCGCCGTCAGTGAAGACGATATTCCATTCTAGCCGCCGCAACTCAACAACCCTTCCATCTGGCTGGGGGAGATCATCCCTCAGCCAGATGGTTATCCGACTCCGGAGAGAAAAAAATGTCTTCCAACCCTCCCCGCCCGCCAGGT
>JBBIPD010000156.1:522-7302 GCA_037443025.1 Chloroflexota bacterium | reverse complement strand
GGCTATCCGGGAGCGGGTTTGTTCACTGCCCTGCCCGATTCGAGCAGTTTGCTCCAGCTCTATGTCAATCCCAACCAGGGGGTGATGCGCCCCACCTGGTCGCCAGATGGCGCAAACCTGGCGTTTCTCCTGCGCACGTATGGCAGGGATGAGAAAAACGCGGTGGGCTTGATCTTCCCCAACGGTACCAACGTGCGCGAGATTTACCAGACCAGCGCAAACCTGGAAATCCTGGACTGGTCTCCCGACGGCAAACAGTTGATTTTTGCCAGCGATGAGAGCGGGCAAGCCGACATCTACCTCTACGATCTCCCTTCTGGAACTCAAATGACTCTGGTGGAGGGCAGCGGTTGGCAGGCGGACTGGGCTACCCTCCCCGCTCAGGCTACCCCCGAATCGCCCACCGGCGCGGTCGAGATTCCCGGCTTCCGCGCGGGCGGGGGCAGCCTCCTGGCGTATCTGGGCGAGAACTACCAGCTCTGGCTTTACGACCCCGCCGCCGACAGTCGGGCTCAGCTCAGCCAGCCCCTCTCAGCCACCACGTTCTGGAAATCGCCGAGCGGATTGCGCCTGGTCTACAGCGATCGCCTGCTCGATTTGGTCTTTCAGGAAGGGGGCGGGCTGGTGTTGCAGGAGATTCGCCTGCCTGCCAACCCGTCTGGAGATGAAATTCACTGGGCGCCGGATGAGAGCCGACTGGCTTATCGCGACGCCCTGGGTCGCGTCTGGCTGGTGCAGGCGGGCGGCAATTTCGTCGAAGTCCCTGGCGCAACCACTGTACCCCAATGGTCTTTCGACGGGCGATTTATCAGCTATTGCACTGAGGACAATCGCCTGTGGGTTGTGGGCGGCGGCATCTCCTTGCGCGAGGTCGCCTCGCCGGTGGAGTGCGGCGGCGCCTGGTCGTCCAGCCAGAACCTGCTTGCCTATACCCTGCAGGGCAGCGCCGGACCTGCTTCGAATCAGGTCTATCTCTACGACCCGGAGCGGAGCAAATCCAGCCTGGTGATGGACGGCGCCAGTCTCATCGGTTGGTCGCTGGATGGCAAACTCCTGGGGCTGCGTCAGAATGCGAAAGGTTCCGAGATTTCTTTCACATATTTTGTCGCCAGACCCCTCAAAGGTGAGCCGTTACAGGTAGGAGGCTTCAGCCAGGTTCAGCCGGGTTCTGCCGGCTGGTTGGATGCGGGAGATGTGTACCTCCTCGGACCCTACCAGATTGATTCAGACCTGAAGGGCAGCGAGCGAGTCGCTCCGGCGATATATGACGCGGCGCGCAGCGGGCAGATTATCCTTCTGGGCAACCAGGTTGGCGCGCAGCATGAACTGGTTTGCCTGGACATGGGGAGCGGAAAACCCACCACCCTGGTCAGCGCCGACCTGAGCGCCGTCCCCCAGGCTGAAAAACCCGGTATCTGGGCGCAGCTCTCTCCCGATGGCGCCTGGGCGTCCAGCAACCACTTCACCCCAGAAGGTTACAGCTACCTCCTCACCCGTTGCGATCGCCAACGGCAGATTGCCCTTCAAACCAGTCAGGATATCGCCGGGGATTCGTTCTCCAGCGACTCCCGCTGGTACGTCCAGCGCGTCTCAGGCGAAGGTCGCAACGGACTGCTCCTGCTTTACAATCTGGAGACGCTGGAGCGGCTGACCCTGCCTGCCCTGTCCACCTCGCCCGCGGCATGGATTCAACCTCCCAGCAACCTCTTTCCCGAGACATACATACTTAAGGGAAAAGTCGTCGCCGAGGATGGCACTTCCCAGGCGTCGGTCAATATTCTCATGGATGGGAAGCCTGCCGCCACTACCAACCCCGATGGCAGCTTTGAGGTGAGCGGGTTGACCCCCGGTGAGCATACCCTCTCCGCCCTCAAAGCCGGTCTGGTTTTCTCGCCCGCCGCGCAGGCTTTCAAGGTCCCCGGCGAGAGCAAAGAAATCGTCATTCAGGCGTATCCCGAACGCCCCCCGGTTGAAGAGACCCAGCCCGCGGTCGCCAAGCCGATAGAACTCACCCCCACACCGGTTATCCCGCTCGAGCCAACTCAGCCGCCCGCGGCGCAGGTCAGCCCCGTTTTGCCTGGCGGGACGCTCGCCATCTACGCCGTCGGTTCCCTGCTGATTTTCGTCTTGCTGGTCGCGCTGGCGGCGCGTCTCTTACGCCGCAGAAAGCGTCAACCTCTCGAAGCGCCCGAAATCAGCTCCCAACCTGCCCCCAAGTCTCCCCCCGGTCCGGAAGTCTTTATCCAGCTCAAGCGCGGCGTAGATTTGGTCAAAGCCAACCAGAACGCAGCCGGTCGGGAGACCCTGAAGCAGGTGCTTCAGCAGGCGCCGGATAACGCTATCGCCTGGCTTTGGTCCGGCATGGCAGCCACCCGCATGAAGGACTGGCGTTCCGCTGAGCAGTGCTTCCTCCAGGCGAAGCGGTTGGGTCACCCCAAGGCAGACGACGCCTTGAAGTGGCTCGAGGAACAGCGCCAGAGCAACTGAGCCGCGCCTCAGCCCGTCATCTTGCGGCTGAGCCGCCGCGCCAGCTCCGGCAGCTGCGCCAGGTTCTCCAGTTCATAATAGCCGTCTTTGGGGAGTTCTCTGTCCAGGCGGTGTTCGTGCTCCCAGGTGTCTGTATAGGGGATATAGACGGCTTGCCCCCCCAGTTCCAGCACCGGCAGGATGTCTGAGCGAAGCGAGTTGCCCACCATCAGAAAGCGTTTGGGCGAGATGTGGTGCCGCTCCAACAAGGTCCGATAAGTGCTGGTGGTCTTGTCCCCCACGATCTCCACATAACGAAAATATTTGAGCAACCCCGTGCGCTCGATTTTCTTGCTCTGTTCGAACACATCCCCCTTGGTGATGAGCATCAATTGCCAGTCTTTCGCTAGGGTTGCCAGCGTGTCCTCCGTCCAGGGGAACACCCGCACCCGTGTGGTGAGCATCTCCCGCCCTAATTCGATGATCGCTTCCATCTCTCGACCGCTTATCGCCCCCTGGCTGATTTCGACCGCCGCCTCCAGCATGGAGAGGGTGAAGCTCTTGATGCCGTAGCCGTAGATTGCCACGTTCCCCTCTTCAATCTCGTCCAGGCGCCGCTTTATCGCCCCCTCTTCCCTGGCGTAGGGGGAAAGCAGTCGCACAAACGCCTCTTTCGATTGGGTGTAATAGATTTCATTGTCCCACAGGGTGTCGTCCGCATCCAAGGCGATGAACTCAAACATGGCGTCTCCAGCCGTCTTGATAGATTGAATTGGTATTTTTATTTTGTCCAGGAATTATAATCAACGCATCCCTTTACCCGCCTGTAAGTTCGAGAGGAGATAACCCATGCCCGAAGCTCACAAGCCGTTATCCCGCCGCCAGTTTGTCCATCTGAGCGGGGTGTTTGCCCTGGGGACTATCAGCGCCTGCGCCTCCACCCAACCTCGCTTAAACCCATCATCGTCTCCCAAAAAGCGCCTCATGCGCATTGCCCATTTTACCGATGTGCATATTTTACCCATCGGCGTTATCGAGAACAAGGTTGCCGCCGCTTTCCGCCATGCCCAAAACCAGCCAGACCCTCCGGAGATGATTCTGAACAGCGGCGATTCAATCATGGACTCCCTGGAGACCAACCGCGAGAACGCTGAAAAGCAGTGGGATGCCTTTAATAAGGTCGTTCAGGCGGAGTGCAGGCTGCCCATTTACCATGCGATTGGCAACCATGATGTATGGGGATGGGGGTTGTCCAACCCCTCTGCTGACATCCTTTCGGATGCCATGTATGGGAAGAACCTCGTCATCCAGCGCCTTGGTCTGCCAAACCGCTATTACAGTTTCGATCGCTCGGGCTGGCATTTCATTGTCCTGGACAGCACCCACCTGCCCAATGAAGCCTCCCAACACCCCTATATCGGTAGACTTGACGATGAGCAGTTCGATTGGCTGGAGAAGGACATCGCGCAGGTGGACAGCCAGACCCTGATTTGCCTGGTCTCCCACATTCCCATCCTGTGCGCCTGTGAGTTCTTTGACGGTGAAAACGAAGCCAGCGGGAATTGGATCGTTCCGGCTGCCTGGATGCACATTGACGCCCGTCGCTTCCGCAGCCTTTTTCTTAAGCATCCCAATATCCGCCTGTGCCTGAGCGGACACGCCCACCAATACGAATCGCTGGATTATCTGGGGGTGCGTTACCAAACCGACGGCGCAATCTGCGGAAACTGGTGGAGGGGCTCCTACATGGATTTTCCGCCGGCGTATGTCCTGGTGGATTTGTACGATGACGGCTCAGCGGAAAGCCAATTCGTGGCATACGCCGACTGACGCGCCGTTCATGTTCCTGTTGCGGGCGTCAAACCCAACCTCGAATCTTAGAAACCATCGGCGGTTAACAACCGGCTCGCCGCTTTGCCGGAGAGCATCGCCAGCGGCACGCCGCCGCCGGGGTGGGTGGTGCCTCCGGCAAAATACAGCCCCTCCACCTCCGGGCACCGGTTATGGGGACGCAAAAACGCCGCCCAGCGGCTGTTGGAGGAAGCGCCGTAGAGCGCTCCTCGCCTGGCGCCCGTCATCTGTTCGATCTCCAGGGGGGTGATCGCTCGCTGATAGCGCAGACCGGAACGCAGATTGAAGCCGCGCTGCGCCAGCAGGTCCAGCACGCGTTGAGCGTATGCCTCCCCCTGCGCCTGCCAGTCCCAGCGCTGATCCAGGGCGGGGGCGTTGACCAGGACGAACCAGTTTTCGCATCCTGCAGGCACGTCGCCGGGGGTGGATTTGGCGGAGATGGCGACGTAGATGGTTGGCTCTTCGGGAGGAACTCCCTGGCGGAAAATCTGGTCGAACTCTTTGGGGTAATCGGACGAGAAGAAAATGTTGTGGTGCGCCAGTTCGGGGTGCTCGCCCTGTACGCCCAGGAGGAGGATAAAACCCGAGCAGGAGGGCTCGCGTCCTTCCAGGCGCTGCAGGCGTCGGCGTATCGCCGGTTGGGCGGGCAGCAACCGCCCATAGACAAGACTCACATCCAGGTTGGCAATCACCGCCTTTGCCGGGATTTCTTCACCGTTGGCGAGAGTCACCCCACTCACCCGCCGCCCGCGCAGCTTGATGCCGGTCACCAGGCTGTCTGTGCGTATCTTCACCCCCAGTTCACGCGCCAATCGCTCCAATGCCCTAGCAATGGCGTAAATCCCGCCTTCAGGGTACCAGACGCCCTGGTTCAGCTCCACATGGGCAATCACGTTCAGGGTGGCTGGCGCCAGAAATGGGCTGGCGCCAACGTAGGTTGCGAACCGTCCCAGTAGCTGGCGCAGGTAGGGCGACTCTACATGGGCGTTGATCGCCTGCTGCATGGTGCGCAGCCCGTCCACCTTGAGGATGTCGCCCGGAGCCACTTTGAACAGACTGCTCAGTCGCGGCGGCTGGTCATAAATAAACACCGGTCCGGTGATGCGGTGCAGCTCGGCGGCGTAGTTCAGAAAAGCCTGGTAGCCCTGAACGTCCCTCGGCGCCACTCGCCCGATTTGCTCCAGATTGGCGGAGAGATTGCGGCGAATATCCAGCCGGGTTCCATCGGGGTAGAAGTAGCGCGTCAGGGGGTCCACCGGCTTGAAGCGCAGCATCTCGTCCATTATTCGACCGGCGGTTTGGAACAGTTCCTCAAATACCGGTCGCATGGTGATGACCGATGGACCCGTGTCCCAGCGAAAACCCTCCGCGCGGTACTCGCCCATTTTGCCCCCGATGAAAGGGTTCTTCTCCAGCACCAGCGCCTGCCGACCCTGCGCCGCCAGGCGAATCGCGGCGCTCAACCCGCCTATCCCTGCCCCGATGATGACGATGGGGTCAGCCATTTTTGCTCACCGCCTCACCTTTACCACCCGCCCTTTCCACTGCGGACCGCCCTGGGTGTAATGCCACCAGAGCGATTGCCCGGCAATCACCGTCATAAAGACGGTTGAAACCGGCATCAGCAGCGTGTCCAGGAGGTTATGACGGCTGACGGCGGCGCTGAGCGCCCGCGCTCCTACCCCCAGGGCAACCGCAGCCAGGGGGAATTCAAACCAGCCCTGCGTTTCGGGGGCAATGAATCCCCAAAACAACCAGACCCAGGGGAAGATGAACAATAGCCAGTGAAATACGGCGGAAATCAGTAAGAAAATCGGTTGTCCGCCGTGTCCGGCGAGGATGTTTTTGGCAAACCCCTCCCGCACCTGGCGCCAGTTGTGATACATCCGGCAATGGACCAGCCCATTCCCCAGCGCCATCACCAGGCGCATTCCGGATTTCTTTGTCTTTTTGCCCAGGACAATGTCTTCGACAATCTCGTTTTTCACCGCCTCATGCCCGCCGATCTTCTGGTATGCTTCCCGGCGGAATGCCAGGCATTGCCCGTTGGCGGCGGCGAATGCAGTCCAGGGGATTTTACGCACCGCCAGATCTGGCAGGTAGGAGAGGATGCTGAACATCATCAACGGCACCACCAGCCTCTCCGCAAGGCTGACGGTCTCCTGGGTGGACCAAACGGTGAAGGTATCGGCGCGGTAGCGCTCCATGCAGGCGACCACTGCCCTCAGCCCGGTCGGCTCCCAGCGTACATCCGCATCGCAAAAGACCAGAAGCTCACCCTGCGCCAGCTCGCCGAGTTGCTGGCACGCCCAATTTTTACCGCTCCATCCCGGCGGCAGCGGCTTCCCGCTCACCACCCGCAAGCGCTGGTCGCCCCGAGCTGCCTCTAATGCCAGGCGGGGGGTGCCGTCTGACGAGGCATCGTCCAGCAGGATGATTTCGTAGCGGGGGTAATCCTGCTTC
>JBBIPD010000156.1:0-512 GCA_037443025.1 Chloroflexota bacterium | reverse complement strand
AGGAGACGCCTGACCGTCACGCCTATCTTCTCAGCGTCATCCCGCGCCGGCACCAATACAGAGACGAACGGTTGCTCTTCAGGTTGGCGCTCGACTAAACGCGGAAAGGTGAGCGTATTGATGACCGTTATCAGGGCGATAACACACAGGGCAGACAGGATGAAAATCCCCAGGTAAATCACGCGCCACCTGCTTGTGGATGCTTAACCCTGCGAGACCCATTTTTCGGACTGCCCCGCCTGTTGCCCCAGAAACATGTGCAGTTGGGCGGCATGCTCCTGCACATGGCGGAGATTGTAGAGATGAAGCTCTCCGAAGGGCACTTCCCCCCAGGCGAACCGGCAGATGCGGTTTGCCGTTTCGGGCGACATGGTGCTGATCGTCTCACGGCACCTTTGGCGGCAGACATCCAGATAGCCGAGCAACTCTGAACGACGATAAGTGCGGGGCAGGGTTTCATTTGCTTCCATCTCAACCAGGTCGAACGGCTCAGGCGGAGCAAAGCCCTACTC
>JBBIPD010000155.1:5587-7314 GCA_037443025.1 Chloroflexota bacterium | reverse complement strand
ACTCTTGTGATGCCCTCAACTTATTGATTGGCAGGACAATCCCGGGCTGTTTTCTATAATTCTTTGGGACGCCAGACATTGATCAACTTGCCCACCGGGTCATACCCCAATTCTGACCAGCTCGGAATATCCAGGGTGAGCTGCGCCAGCGCCGCCGTAGGCATATGTTCCCAGCTATCGGTCAGCATGGCAATCAACTCCTCCAGACCCGGGTTGTGCCCCACCACCATCACCTTCTCATACGTATCGGGTAGGTCTCGGAGCGCCTGGATATAAGCTTCGGGGCTGGCAGCGTAGAGCGCCTCGCGCCATAAAACATCCCCATGGTAGTCGGCTTCCCGGATGATGTACTCAACCGTCTCTCGGGCGCGCCTGGCGGTAGAACTGACGATCAAATCCGGCAGCAGATTTTCTTTGCGGATCAACTTACCCATCCGAGGCGCGTCTTGCCTGCCGCGCTTGTTCAGCGGGCGGTCAACATCTTCCAGGCTGGTATCCTTCCAACTGGATTTTGCGTGGCGTAAGACCAGGAGCGTCTTCACGTGTACATCTCCCATCACAAAGCGAAAATCGCAGAATTCAGCCCCCGCCATGATGGTCTGGGTGCGGGTTAATCTAACCTGCGGGTTGAAACCTTCGATAAGGGAATAGTCCCTGTTGCAAGAGATCACTTCTCCCAATTCGGGGATGCCCAGCGAGCGGTATAGCTCGGCGTAGCGACAGCGTCGGACATTGAAGGAAAAGCGCTCTTGCGTCTGCTCCAGCGTCTCAATCTCCATCGCATCCCCTTTTTTCCAATCCGCCAGCGAATCGGCAAAATGCGCCAGGCTGTTGCCCCGCATCCTGGCTGCCAGCTCAGCGCCCTGCTGGCGGGCGATGTCCGCAATCACCTGACGGACGATCTCTACCACACGCTCGCCATCAAATTCCTGCGCCAGCGCCTTCAGCAGCGGCGCCAGCAGGCGGGCTTCAATCTCGCGGCGGGTGAGCACACCCATCGCGTTCAATCGTTTCGGCTCTGGAGGCAGGCTGAATCTTTGCTCCATGAGATTAAGGCGCAGGCTTAACGCTCGCCTGTGATGTAATTTTCTAACTGCTCAATCACAAACTTCTGCTCAGAGATGATCGCTTTAACTACATCGCCAATCGAAATCACCCCTACCAGGCGCTCACCGTCCAGCACCGGCAGGTGGCGCACATGCTTTTCGGTCATCAACGCCATGCAATCCTCGAGCGACTGCTCAGGGTGGACGTAAAATACTTTGGGAGTCATGATCTCGCCCACCAGCGTCTCTTTGGACGATTTTCCATGCAAGATCACCTTACGGGCATAGTCTCGCTCCGAAAAGATGCCCACCAACTTGCCCTCATCCACCACCAGCAAGGCGCCAATATCTTTTTCTGCCATCATCTGTAGGGCTTCATAGACCGACCTGTCTGATCCTACCGACCAGACATCGTGACCTTTGGTCTGCAGACATTGGCTTACGGTTATCATCTTTCACCTCCGGACAGCGATAAGAGTTCTCGCCGTGGCTATTCCACCTTGCCATAGCCCGGCAATTCGTACACCTCGTCCCCTTCCTGCACCAGATAGTAGGGGAACCAGGCTACACCGAAAAGATCCACCAACACATCTTTTTTCAAAGGGGTTATCCTGATCTCGCTGACTTCTTCGACGATGTCGCTCCACTTGCGGTTGACCTCGCTCAAAGCCTCGGCTTTCT
>JBBIPD010000155.1:5023-5542 GCA_037443025.1 Chloroflexota bacterium | reverse complement strand
TGTACGCATCAATCGCCTGTTTGGATTCCTGTACATCTTCTTTTGCCTGAGCGGCTAAGCGCCGCTTGGAGAGGGCGGTGGTAATACGGCGTTTGCGTCCGCCCAACATGCCCAGAAGCGTTTCGGCGTAATTCCCATATTCCTCGAGCTTGCGCTGCGAAAGCTCGGTCTCATCGGCGCGCAATTCGCGTTCTTCTCGTTCCAGCTTGTCCTGAATCCGACTTATCTTGGTCGCGTAAGATTTCTCAATCGCTTTCAATTCGTCGTCCCGGCTCTTGCGCGCCATCTCAGCGC
Organism: Chloroflexota bacterium; assembly: GCA_037443025.1. Classification (GTDB taxonomy): domain Bacteria; phylum Chloroflexota; class Anaerolineae; order Anaerolineales; family UBA4823; genus JAQBDA01. Next base: position 5,248 of record JBBIPD010000155.1, on the reverse strand, counting down.
ATCGCTCGCGAAAATCCGCCTGGGTTGTCTCCGGTCCGGCATACACCCCCAGCCTCTCGTTTGCCCGCACCACCACTGCGGCGGTACGATAAGCCCAATCCTGAAAATCATTGCGCAAGGCATTGATAAGCTTCACATCGTTCAGCGGGGCTTCCAGAGGCGCAAAACGAGCGCGTCCCTCGGGGACGGCATCCAGAGTCTTTGGCGAAATAGGGTCAGCTTCGT
>JBBIPD010000155.1:0-4999 GCA_037443025.1 Chloroflexota bacterium | reverse complement strand
CACCCCCCGCCGGTCCGGATTGGGCACCAACGCCGCCAGTTGCAACTCATAATCCAGGTCGTATTTGCGGTTCAAGAAACGAACGCCAGCCTGGGCAAGCAACAGTGGACGGTAAATCAAACCCAGGCTGTGCGCCTCGGGCGGATAAGGTCTGCTGGCGGCTTTAAACGCCTGGGTGAAACTCAACGAAACGGGCAAAAAGTACTCCTGAATGCCGGTTGGAACCGCCGGGCGGGTGCTGGAACCCATCTCCGTCCCGCTTCTCCCCACAACCGGCGCAGGCGCTTCGCCAGCCGCCGCAACCGCCTGCATCGGCTTAACCGGGGCTTCGGGAACAGAGGCTGGTTTGACCGCGGTTGGCGCAAACGATGCGCCAACCAGCCGATTGAGCGCCGGAATCTGAGCGCGGGTCAATGGACCTGCCAGATAATTCATCGCCCAACGGGTCTGAAACAACACCGGGCGCTTCTCATGCACGTTATGCAGCAAGAAAACCCGCTTACCCAGCGAAGAGATCAGCCGATCATATGTGGCTCGGTCTAACGCTCCAGCCATGGCGCTCTCCAGCCCCTCGAGCAAGCGCAACTTATCCCGCTCCGTCTGCAATTTGCCAATGAACCACGAGCCGGCGTTGGAAAGCGCCTTGTAATCCATATCCACCGGGTTCTGGGTGACCAGAACCTGACCCACCCCAAACGCCCGCGCCTGCTTCAGCATGCGCAACATCGGCTGCTTGGAGGGCGGATTGCCGAGCGGCGGCATATAGCCAAAAATCTCATCGAAATACAAGATCGCCTGCAAAGACTGCGTGCCAGACTGGGAGCGCATCCAAGCTTCCACCGCAGAATACAAGAGGGTGACAAAGAACATGCGCTCGGCGTCACTCAAATGGGCAATGTAGAAAACGCTATGGCGCGGCTTGCCTTCGGCGGTGTACAACAATGCCGGGATATCCAGGGGCTGCCCTTCGATCCACACCTGGAACGCCGGCGCTGCCAGGATATTGTTCAGGGTCATCGCCAGGCTGAATCGATCCTTCTCCGGGTAAAAGGTGTTGACATCGAACACCCCCAGCTTGGAGAAAGGCGGCGTTTGGGTCTGTAAAATCAGCTCGCCCAGGTCGAGGTCTTTGCCTCGGCTCCAGGCGTGTTCGAAAATGTTTGCCAGCAGGATATGTTCGCGCGAGCGCACCGGGTCAATATCCTGCATCCCCACCAACCCCAGCAGGGCGGTGACAGTCCCCGAGATTTTCTCGCGCAACAACTCTCGATTTTCCTCCCAGGGAATGGTCGGCGCTTTCAGGGAAGCCAGGATGCTCACCGGAATGCCGGCATCTGAGCCAGGGGTGTACACCGCAAACTGAACGGATTCCTGCAAGGCGCGCATCCGCTCCGCTTCAATGCCCCACTCTGCCAGACCCTTTTGCCACAGGCTGGCAGCCTCGGCAGCCGCCTGTTCCAGAGATTTCCCCGCCCGACGCGCCTCGTCGGGGTTGACCCAAGGCTGAAAATCCGCCGGGGAGAAATCCGGAAAGTGCAATAGGGCGTTGGTGATATCGCCTTTGGGGTCAATCATCAACGCCGGGATGCCCATCAATGCCGCCTCTTCCAGCATGTCAATGCACAAACCGGTCTTGCCCGAGCCGGTCATCCCCACCACCACCGCATGGGTGGTCAAATCTGCCGGATCGTAGAGAAGCGGCTGCTCGGTCAACTTGCCAGCCTTGGGGTCAAATAATCTCCCCAGATAAAAATTTCCGCTCGTGTCCATAGGTAACCCCTTATAAGAATTCTGAATGACAGGGTCTCATCCCGGGTGAATCCACCTGGCGTTTTACAAAATATCCCTCAGGATTTTACCCCGAATTTTATACAAATTGTCCTTCAACCGGCAAAAGTCTGTCGAATCCTTATCCCCGGATTACCTCTGCGCCTGCGAGAAAATGCGTTCGAACTCCACAAAATAAGCCGCAGCCACCTTCGGGGAATAAATCACCAGGGTGTTCTCATCGTTTGTCTCTTCGGCGTTTCGGCTGAAATTATAAGACCCCGTCACAACAATCTCTTCATCAATGATAAGGACCTTATGGTGCATGTTACCGGGGCTGCCGTCCAGGCGGACATCCATCCCCGAGTCGAGGAGGCGCTCATAATCCGAACCGAGGTTGTTCTTTGCCTGGCTCTCTTCCATCACGCCCTCGACCCTCACCCCCGCCCTGTGTCTCGCTATCAACGCCTGTGCAAGCTCGTCAGAAGTGAAGGAATACGCCATAAAATACACGCTCTTGCGCGCCCCGTTAATCAGTTCACCCAGGCGCCGGGCAACGCCGTCATCGGGGGAAAAATACACCTCAATCTGCCCCTCATCCACCGCCACCAGCGGATATGGCGTGTTGGCGGGTGAGCCCGGACCGAAGCGGTCATCCACGAACATCTCCTCGAACTCGGCGGTGTAATCTTGCGCCAGCCGGGTTGAACGCACCTGGACCAGATTGTTGTGGTTGCGATAGGCGTCGTTCAGGGTAAAGTTCATCGAACCCGTCCAGACCTGGGCGCGGTCAATGACCACGAATTTATTGTGCATCAACCCTTCCCGCCGATCGCCAAGCAGCGGGATTCCGGCTGCCCTGATATCCTGAATCTCATCTTCTTCCAGATAGTCGCTTTCCACCACCATCCGCACCGCGACTCCCCGGCGGTGGGCGGCGATAAGGGCATCCCTCAGGCTCCACAGGTCCAAATCCATCACCGCCACATCCACGCTCAACTTTGCATCGTTGATGGCAATCGCCAGGTCCTGGTCTGGTCCGCGGCGGTAGCAACAACTGCCTGTATCCTCAGGGTCGGTGAAATAAACCTCGAACCAGCCCGTTGCAGGCGCATCTGTCTCTGGGGCGGTCTCCGCCGACTCTCTTTGGGCAAAACGGCATCCACTCACGGTTAGAGCGAGCAACAAGACCAGCCCCCAGGCTGCGAGGGATTTCCTCGAATTACCCCAAAATTGGGCAGGAGAAGGGTTCAACGCCTGTGATTATAGCAGATTGCCCCTGTCTCTCTCGAGCGAATTGCGAGAGAGGCGATCAAGGAACGCGCTTCTGCTAACAATACTGTCGAGAGTCGCCGGAACGAACTATGATAGACTAAATTTGTCATGAAAGCGGATACTTCAAACCGTCCGTTATTGCGGACGCCAGCAGGGGCAATAACGATTGTATCCATCCTGGGGAATATTGCTTATCTTGTCTGGCTCTATAGCGGTCATTACAATCAGAAAGGCGACGCCCTGCTCACCGGCATAAACCTGGTTTTGCTGAATATGCTGGCAGGCATCATTGGCGTTTATGTGATTTCCCACAAAGGATTTGGCGTTACCCTACGCAGCGCCTGGTTTTTCATATCCCTTGGATCATGGAGCCTGGTGTTTGCGCATGGGTTGCGGGCCTACTATTCCCTGGTTTTGGAAGATAATCCTTTCCCCGGCTCAGCGGATATATACTACTTTCTTTATTACCCTCTTACCCTGGCAGGCGTAATCACCTTATTCTCTGTGTTCGCCCCTCGCAGCGAGCGCGCCATCCTCTGGCTGGACCTGTTCATCGTGATGACATTTTTCGGGATGGTGCTTTGGTATTACTTTCTAGCCCTGCCCATCCTCGCCTCGCCCCAAAACCTGGGTAAATACCTGGCGATGTTCTACCCCGTAGGAGATGTCATCATTCTCTCTGTCATTATCGCCCTTGTCCAACGCGACCTTTCCAAAGCCGCCCGCCGCGTGCTCAGCTTTATGGTGATCGGGATGATGATTGCCCTCGCCAGCGATGGTTTGTTTGCTTTCCTCGATATCCTCAAATACCCCTACGCCCAGGGATACCTGACGATCACCCGCATGAGCGCCACCCAGGCTCAAATACTGGCAACCGCCTGCCTTATTGCCTCCGGTCCCGGGATACTCCACGAACCGCCGGCGCGCTTCAAACCCCTGACGCACATGTTCCGCCTGGCACTGCCTTACCTGGCGGTTATCATCGGGCTGACCCTGCTCTCCAGAATCATCACCACCAACGTGGGGACTAACCCCAGGTTATTGGGAGCTTTGTACATAGTTTTTACCCTGGTGGTGCTGGTGCTGATACGTCAGTATATCGTCTCCAAAGAGAATGTCCGCCTGTACCAAAAGATGCAGCGAATAGCCTGGACCGATAGCCTGACCGGACTCTATAACCGCCATTTTTTCAATGAGATGCTCCCCCGAGAAATCGAACGCGCTGCCCGCTACGGAAACCAGCTATCTGTCTTGCTGATGGATATCGATGGGTTTAAGAAATACAACGACACTTACGGTCATCTTAAAGGGGACGCGGTCTTGAAAAGCATTGGGCGCGTTTTTTCCACCCAGTTGCGCATTTCAGATACAATCGCCCGCTTTGGAGGGGATGAATTTGTGGTCATTCTCCCTGAAACCAACCGCAGAAAAGCGATTGCAATCGCTTCCCGCATTCGAAATGCAGTTGCAATGCAATACTTCGAAGAAGCCGGTTTAAGCGTCAGCATTGGGGTGGCTTCTTATCGCCCGGGGGTGACCCCTGAACAACTGCTGGACGAAGCCGATCAGGAAATGTACCGCCGCAAGCAGGCTGCAAAACTGCCCCCTCACCTGCCTAAAGAAGCCAATCCTCCCGAGACGACCCCCAACCCCTTCCGGCAGGATAGCCACTTTCACTCCATGAACTAATCTCCAACACGCAGAAATCCACCGCCTCAGGGGGAGAGCGGCAGGGCAATGATCACAATTGGCTTGCCCTGCAGGTGGGTGAGGAACACCACCCGTTCCCCCTCGCCCTTCAACCGCAGGCGGCGGATTAAATCCTCGGGTTGGAGCGGCGATCCACGTTTCTTTACGGTCACTCTGCCAATCCCTCTCGCCTGGAGATAAGCGCGCAACTTCTTCAGATTGAAAGGAAACCAATCCACCACCTGCCACGCCCTGGCAAACGGGGTGG
>JBBIPD010000154.1:0-7317 GCA_037443025.1 Chloroflexota bacterium | reverse complement strand
GCTCTATCAGCTCTATAAGTACACCCCCTTACAATCCACCTTCGGGGTGCAAATGTTGGCGTTAGTAGCAGGCGAACCGCGGCTGCTCTCCTTGCGCAGGGCATTGCAAATCTTCGTGGAACACCGCCGCGAGGTGGTCACTCGTCGCTCGCGTTTCGAGTTGGATAAAGCCCTCGCCCGGGCGCATATCCTCGAAGGATTGATGATTGCCCTGGCAAACCTGGACGCAGTGATTCAGACCATTCGCCAGTCGCCGGATGCAGAGGTGGCAAAGGAGCGTCTGATGTCGCGCTTCAACTTGAGCGAACGTCAGGCTCAGGCAATATTAGACATGCAACTGCGGCGTCTGGCCGCCTTGGAGCGTCAGAAAATCGAGGAGGAGCAACGCCAGATTTTAGAGCGCATCGCTTATATCGAGGATTTGCTGGCTAACCCGGCTAAAATCCTGGCATTGATCAAGACCGACCTGCAAGAACTGGCGGAAAAATTCGGCGATGAGCGCAGAACGCACATCGCCCATGACGCCAGCGAAGAAATAACAGAAGAAGAATTGGTGCCAGATGAAGCGGTCCTGATCAGCATCACCCAACGCGGCTATGTCAAGCGTATGGCTGCCAGAGCTTTCCGCCCTCAAACGCGAGGAGGGCGCGGCGTGACCGGACACATGACAAAGGAAGAGGATGAAGTCCTGGTTCTGATACCGGCGCGGACTCTGGATACCCTGCTTTTCTTCTCAGACCACGGCAAGGTTTATTCTGAAAAAACATACCAGATACCAGATGTTGACCGAAGCGGGCGAGGCGTCCCGATGGTGAACGTGCTCTCCCTTGATCCCGGCGAAAAGATCACCGCCGTGCTGCCGGTGCCGGATTTCGCCGCAGCGCGGTATTGCATCATGGCTACTCGGAACGGGCGCGTCAAGCGGGTGGTCCTCTCTGAATTCGCATCAGTGCGCCCATCGGGATTGATCGCCATCACCCTGGACAAGGGTGATGAGTTGGGATGGGTGCGCCTGACCGACGGCAAAAGCGAGGTCATTCTGGTGACAGAACAAGGTCAGGCTTTACGTTTCGACGAGAATGAAGTCCGCCCAATGGGACGGGCGGCTGCCGGAGTGACCGGGATACGCCTCGCCAGGGGAGACTTCCTGACCAGTATGGAAGTTGTGGAAAATGGAGCCGATTTGTTGGTGGTAACAGCCAGAGGCTACGGTAGGCGCTCACCGCTTAGCGAATACCCGGTCAAGAGTCGCGCCACCGGCGGTGTACACACCATTGATAAGAAGGCTTTGAAGAAGGTCGGTATGATTACTGCCGCAAGGGTGGTGCAGGAAGCGGATGACCTTACCATTATCTCTGCCAATGGCGTTGCCTTACGAACCAAAGTGAAAGATATTGCGCGTTCTGGTCGCGCAACCCGCGGAGTCGTGCTGATCAACTTACAAGAGGGAGATTCGGTGGCTTCCCTGGCGCGCATCTCCGCTGCAGACTTGCGCCGGGTGGGCGCCGCTAATGAATAATTGATATTTACGCCAATGTAATTACGGACGTAAGCCGGCTTCTAAAAAACAGCGTCGGATTTCAGCCAGCTGTTATAGAAACGGCAAGACGATTTTCTCGGAGACGATCAAACAGAAGGCGCTTAACACGCAGGCAATCACCAGCAGCATCAGCGCAATCACGAAGCGTTGTACAGGGGTCATGCCCAGGAAAGGGCGCTGCCTTTGAGTCTCTTCCAGGGTAGGGGATTCCTCATCCTCGAACATCATCGAGGCGTCTGCCTGTTCGCGAAAATCATCCAGCATGTTTGATCTCCAACATTTTGGATCGAATAATATTGACAGATGGCTTGCTGTTCGCCGGGAGAAGCAACCGGTCGTCAGTCATAGTTTAGCTCATTTCGCCGGGTTGTCAATCTGCCGCAAGCGCACCTCGCCAAACCGGGCTACAATCGTCTCGCCTGTGCGCAAACGCAAGCGCAGCGACCCATCCGGGTTGATGCCGATAACCTGAGCTTCTTGCTTTGGGAGGGTTTCCGCCAGGTCTGGGATGAGCTGCACCCACTCGCCCCGGAAGGCGAGCCGACCCTGCCATGCCTGCAGAAAAGTCTCCGTCGAAAGGCGGTCTCGCCAGAACAGCAGATTGGAAAGCACCGCATGGAGTAATTTCCAGCGGTCCACCGGTTTACCGACCACCTCTTCCACGCAGGTCGCCGGAAAATCCAGTTCTGAGTCTGGCGGTACAGAGGGGCGAGCTACATTTATCCCTATCCCCAGAACGGCGTACTTCAGTTGGTCGCCGAGCCAGTTTAGCTCCACCAACACGCCGGCGAGCTTGCGACGGGTGGCGATAACATCGTTAGGCCATTTAATTTGGGCTGGCAACATAGGCGGCAGAACCTGATTCAAGGTTTCACAAACCGCCAACGCGCCCAGGGCAGTGAGGCGAGTCAGGCTGGAGGGCGGTCCTCCCTGGTCAGCGCCCGATAAGGTTTCAAATGGAAGATTTTCGGGGCGCAGTATCAGGCTGAAAGACAATCCCGCCCCTGGGGCTGTGATCCAACGCCGGTCTGCACGACCACGCCCCGCGATCTGCTCATCAGCAACCACCAGGGAGAGATCTGGAGCGCCAGCCTCAGCCCAGCGAGACGCCAGGTCATTTGTTGATCCGACCTGCGAGAAGTAACGAATCGAACCCAAGGGCAAATCAGCCAGCAGCTTGTCGAGTTCACGTTGATCCATTTTGTTGATTTTACCGCAGAAATCGGGTCTGGACGAATCGCGGTCGCCGTGATATACTTTGCGCGCTCCCGCCCCGGCGGGAGAGTTTATGCCCCCAGTTGGGGGTAAATCCCATCCTACACGCCTCCCGACCCGACCAGGCGTGCCTCGGCTGAGGTGACGATCGGGGATGAAAGAGGCGGAAGAATAACGCAAGGAGTAAAAAATGGCTATCATTTCCATGAAAGCGCTTCTGGAAAGCGGCGTCCACTTTGGACATCGAACTTACAAGTGGCACCCTGCCATGAAGCCTTATATCTTCACCGAACGCAACAGCATTCACATTATTGACCTCCAAAAAACAGTCAAAGCTCTGGAACAATCCTATAACCTGGTGCGCGATACCGTAGCTGCCGGCGGGACGCTGCTCTTTGTCGGCACCAAGCGCCAGGCGCAGGAAACCATCCAGACTGAGGCTATCCGCTGCGGTATGCCGTACGTCACCCATCGCTGGCTGGGTGGAATGTTGACCAACTGGCGCACCATCCGTCAAAGGATCAACGAGCTGGAACGGCTGGAGCGAATGCGCGATCGGGGCGATTTTGAACGATTGACCAAGAAAGAAGCCCTGTTGTACAACCGGCAAATTGAACGCCTGGAGATGCTTCTGGGCGGTATTCGCGGGATGGTTCGATTGCCCGAATTGCTCTTCGTCATTGATGTTCGCCGGGAAGCCACAGCCATCCATGAGGCGAATCTGCTTAATATCCCGGTCATTGCTCTGGTTGATACCAACTGCGACCCGTCCAATGTGGATTATGTCATCCCCTCCAACGACGACGCCATCCGCGCCATCAAGCTCCTGGTTGGCAAAATCGCCGACGCCGTCCTGGAAGGTCGGGCATTGCGCAAGGAAGAGGAGATCGAACCCGTCGGTGAAGGGCTGGGCGCTTATATCGAAGAACCCGAACTGGCTGACGAAGACCTGCTCGGTGAGGCGACTCTCGCGAAAATCGGTTCAAAATTGCGGGCTTATGCTGAGGAAGATATCGAAGAGATCCTTGCAGTAGAAGAAGAGCCTGATGAATGGCGCGAAGAGGAAGAAGAGGAAGAGGAATACGCGGACGTAGATGAAGACGACTACGCCGATATGGGCGAAGAAGAAGACGAAGAAGATTATGAAGATGAGGATGACGAGGATTAGGCATGGCTGTTACCACAGAACAGATTAAACAACTGCGCGAAGCGACCGGCGCCGGAATCTTAGACTGTCGCAAAGCCCTTGAGCAAGCAGACGGCGATTTCAATAAAGCGGTAGATTTCCTGCGTGAAAAAGGCTTGGCGACTGCCGCCAAGCGCGCCGACCGAGAAGCTTCCGAAGGGGTGGTTGAACTTTATTCGCATGGCAACGGACGCGTCGGGGTCATGGTTGAAGTGAACTGCGAGACAGATTTTGTGGCGCGCTCGGAGGCGTTCCGCACCTTTGCCCACGAGCTGGCTCTGCAGATCGCCGCTTCAGCCCCAAAGTATATCCGCGCCGAAGATATCCCCGAAGAGGAATTAGAACATGAGCGTAGCATCGCTCGCGCCCGCGCCCTGGAAGAGGGGAGACCCGAAGCGGTGGTTGATAGGATTGTCGAAGGTCGCCTGGAAAAATTCAAGGACGAGGTCACATTATTACGTCAGCCTTATATTCGGGATGAGTCGATCACCATCGAACAATTGCTGATGCAGAATATCGCCGCAATTGGCGAGAACATTGTCATTCGCCGATTTGCCCGCTGGGAATTAGGCGAAAGTTCAACCAAATAGAAATGAAAAGGGAGCCAACCAGCCGGTTGGCTCTTTTTCTAACCTGTTCGAAACCATGGGATGAAAGGAGCGGCTGGAAGGGTATGGAAAACAGCTTGAAGTATCACCGGATTTTGTTGAAATTGAGCGGTGAAGCTCTCGCAGGTCCCCAGGGATTTGGCATAGATCCCCAACAAGCCGAGGATATCGCCCATCGCGTACGAGAGGTGCGCGAGATGGGCGTGGATGTCGCCATTGTCATCGGCGCGGGCAATCTCTGGCGCGGGCGGACAGGGATCAACCGGGGCATGGATCGTGCAACGGCAGACTATATGGGCATGCTGGCGACGGTCATGAACGCTCTGGCGTTGATGGACGCAATGGAACGGATTGGTTTGGTGACTCGCGTCCAATCCGCCATCGAGATGCACGCTGTTGCCGAACCCTACATTCGCCGCCGGGCGATTCGCCATCTGGAGAAAGGTCGAGTGGTCATCCTGGGAGGAGGCACCGGCAACCCTTACTTTTCAACCGACACCGCCGCAGCCTTACGGGCGATGGAGATTGATGCAGATGTGCTGATTAAAGCCACCAAGGTGGATGGAGTCTACGACTCCGATCCCATGAAGCACCCCACCGCCACTCGCTTTGATCACCTTACATATATGGAAACCATCAACCGTCGCCTGGAAGTGATGGACAGCACCGCCATCTCCCTCTGCATGGACAACAACCTGCCCATCCTGGTGCTTAACCTATGGCAAACGGATAGCTTGCGCCGGGCAGTGCTTGGAGAGCCGATTGGCACTCTGGTAAGCGATTAGTTTTTTCCCCTTTTCTAGCGCTCAATTTTCGGTTATCCTTGGGAAACAGGAACTTTACGGAGGCGGCTATGCTGAAAGAAGTCTACAAGGAAGCGGAAACCCGAATGAAGGGCGCTGTTCAGGCTTTAGAGGAAGACCTGGCAGGCATCCGCACCGGTCGCGCCAGCCCGGCTCTCATCGAGAGGCTGCAGGTTGAATATTATGGCGCCCCCACCGCGCTTATCCAACTGGCAACCATCAGTGTCCCCGAGCCACGCTCTTTGTTGATCCGACCCTTCGACACTTCCTCCCTGAAAGCTATCGAGCGCGCCATTCTGGCATCGGATTTGGGTCTGACCCCAAACAACGACGGTAAATCAATTCGGCTCAACCTGCCCCCTCTCACCGAAGAACGCCGCAGAGAATTGGTCAAGGTGGTGCATAACCGGGTGGAAGAAGCGCGGGTTGCTGCCCGCAATGTGCGCCGGGACAGCATCCGAGATTTGCGCGAATTCTTGCAAGAGAAAATGATCTCCGAAGATGACTTGAAGCGAGGCGAAGAAGAGCTGCAAAAAATCACCGACCAGTACATTGAGCAGATCAATGCGATTGGCGAGCGCAAGGAGAAGGAGATTCTGGAGGTCTGATTCAGACCTTCGTCATCATTATGGAATCTGATACTTCTCAGAAATTACCAGAAAAAATCCCCACCCATGTTGCGATCATCATGGATGGCAACGGTCGCTGGGCATTGGCGCGGGGGCTGCCGCGGATGGAAGGGCATCGGGCTGGCACAGAAAACCTGAGACGGGTGATCGAAGCCTGTGTCGAATTTGGGATTCGCTACCTGACCATCTACGCCTTTTCCACCGAGAATTGGGGACGCCCGCAAGAGGAAGTGCAGGGATTGATGCGCATCCTGGAGGATGTGATTGACCGCGAACTTCAGGAGCTTCACGAGCAAGGCGTCCAGTTACACCATATCGGCAGGTTGGATCGCCTTGATCCCGTACTGCGTGAAAAGGTCATCCACGCGGTGGAATATACCCGTAATAACAACCGCCTGGTGTTGAATGTGGCATTCAATTACGGGGGGAGAGATGAAATTGTATGTGCCATTCAACGCATGATCGAGGATGGGGTCAAAGCCGAGGAGGTCACCAGCGATCTGGTGAATCATTATCTGTTCACCGCGGGCGTACCCGATCCGGATTTGATCATTCGCACCTCAGGGGAATTGCGCGGCAGTAATTTCCTGATCTGGCAGGGCGCATACTCAGAATGGTACTTCACGCCCACCTACTGGCCCGACTTTGACCGAGAAGAGTTGCTCAAGGCGGTGCAGGAATACGCCCATCGCGAGCGCCGTTTTGGGGGGCTTACCCCGTCTGCGGAAAGAAATTCGAATAATGCTGCTTAAACGTACCCTGGTCGTTATCGTCTTGCTACCGATTGGCTTGGCGATGATTTGGCTTGGAGGCTGGGCATACCTTCTGACGATTGCCCTGATCGTTAGCCTGGCAGCCTGGGAATACGTCGGGTTGTTTCGCGCCGGAGGGTTACAGCCTTCCGGCTTTCTGGTCATCTTGGGAACGGTGGGGTTAGTGCTCGCCAGAGGCGTTTCCGGATATGAAAACGCCGGTTGGGTGCTCAGTTTGCTGATTCTCGCCTCGATGACCTATCACCTCCTCGCCTATGAACGCGGCAGGGATCAGGCGGGAACCGATTTTGGGCTGACTCTGGCGGGAGCAATTTATTTCGGCTGGATCGGCTCCTATCTGGTATCTTTGCGCCAGCTTTCTAATGGAATGTGGTGGGTGTTGTTGGTGCTGCCTTCGGTGTGGGTCGCCGACTCTGGCGCATATTTTATTGGGCGTAGTTTTGGGAAGCGCAAACTCAGCCCTCGCCTCAGTCCCAAGAAAACCTGGGAGGGCTACCTGGGCGGTGTTCTTTTTGGGGTTCTGGGAGGCGCGTTGTTGGCTTATCTCTATGCCTTGTGGGGAG
>JBBIPD010000153.1:529-7330 GCA_037443025.1 Chloroflexota bacterium | reverse complement strand
CCCGCCACCCCCAGAATCAGTCCACCCTCCCGATGAAGATGGAATGACGGTGCCCACCCGCCTGGAATCCCCTCCTGGCGAAACGACCCCGCCGCTCCCGCCGTCCCCCGCCAGGCGCGGGTTTTCCCTGCGCCTGATTGCGCTCCTGGGCGTCATCGTCCTCATCCTCATCGCCGCCGGCAGCGCCTACGCTGGCTACCAGTCGGGTATCGCCAATCGCACCCGGGCAGAAGCAACCCAGATTGCTCTCCAGGTGCGCGAACAATTCGAGCTGGGCTTGCAGGATATGCAAGCCAGGCGCTACGACCTGGCTCGCCAGCGCTTTGAGTACGTGATCCAGTACGAGCCGGGTTATCCCGGAGTGACAGAAAAACTGGCAGAAGTGCTGCTGAGCATGAATGCCACCGCCACCCCTACCATAGCCCCCACCCCGACGGTAACCCCCACCCCAGATACGCGCAACATTGACCAGCTATACACCCAGGCGCAGGAGTACATCATCAACCGCGAGTGGACCCTTGCCATTGATACCTTGCTCAGCCTGCGCAAAGCAGACCTGAACTATCAGCCAGTTTGGGTGGATGACATGCTCTACATCGCCTACCGCAATCGCGGCGTTGATAAAATCTTGAAGGAGGGCGATCTGGAAGGGGGCATCTATGATCTCGCCCAGGCTGAGCAGATTGGTCCATTGGACGCCGACGCCAAAAGCTACCTGACCTGGGCAAGTCTCTACAAAACCGGCGCCAGCTTCTGGGAGCTGGATTGGGCGCAGGCGGTCTATTATTTCGCCCAGATTCAACCGGCGCTGCCCAACCTGCGCGATGGCTCCGGCTGGACCGCCACCGAACGCCTGCGCCTGGCATTGGCGGGCTACGGTGATTTCCTGGCGGAGAACGGCGAGTGGTGCGCCGCGGTCGAGCAATTCGATCAGTCCCTGGGCATCGGATACGACGCTGCGGTGGAAGAAGCCCGCAATAACGCCGCGGACAAATGCAGAGGCGGCGATGAAGATGTTGACGAGGGCGCAGACTCCAGCGAATCTCAGCCTGAGCCAACCAGCCCGCCAGCTGAAGAGCCTCCCCCAACCGAACCGGCTCCCACCGAGGTCTCCCCAACGGAGCCGCCGCCCACCGAAGCCCCGCCTCCGGAGTCCACTCCCATCCCCCGCCCATGAGCACCCCCTTTTGGGCATTGAGCGCAGCCTTTTGGTTACACATGCTCGCCACCGTTGTCTGGATTGGCGGTCTGTCGGCGGCGGCATTGCTTGTGTTGCCTGCCGCCCGCCGCTCTTTGGAGCCCGAGGCTTATTCCCGATTCCTGGCGCAGCTCCGACGCAACCTCGACCCCGTAAGCTGGCTCAGCCTGCTGGTGCTGACCGCGACCGGCATGTTCCAGATGAGCGCCAATCCAAATTACCAGGGCTTTCTGGCGATTGACAATCGTTGGGCAGCAGCCATCTTTTTCAAACACATCGTCTTCCTCATCATGGTCGCCCTGAGCGCCTACATGACCTGGGGCATCTTGCCCCGCCTGCAGCGGATTGCCCTACGCCAGGCGCGCGGTTTAGAAGCGCTCGAGGCGAGCGCAGTGTACCGTCAAGAAATCCTTTTGATGAGGCTCAACCTCATCCTGAGCGCGATCGTCCTGGGATTAACCGCCATCGCCCGCGCATCCTAGGCGCGGTTACTTCTCCGGTTTTGGGAGGACGTAGAATTTATCTGGTTCAGAGGGATAGTAATGCACGGTCGTCCGCTGGGGGAAATCGGCAGCCAGCGCGGCGTCAGCTCTCTCGCCTCGGCTGTAGGCGAAAATGAACGGGGTGTCAAGCATCGGGCTTTGTAACTCAAGCAAAGCGCCGTACTCCGTCCAATGCTCCGGGTGGACGATGACCAGGGCGGGGGTGAGCGCCTGCGCCTCCTGGGTTGAGAACGGTTCCAACCGCGAGCGCGAGATGCCATACAAACCGTACATCCCTCCCACCCTCAGCGGGGTATAGAAAATCAGGTTCATGCTCACCAATAACGCCAGAAACGCAGTGACCAGCAAGGGGCGCAAGCGTTTCCATCCCTGATAAGGCTGCCAATCTTGATCCGGGCGCACGCGCCACCCCGCCAGAAAGGCAATGCCCAATGCCGCCAGCAGGGTCAGGCTGTACAGACCCTCATAAAAATAGCGGGGACCAAAGAGATACGATCCAATCCAGTATGCCAGATAGATTACCACCAACACCGGAAAGACGCTGATTATCAAAACGCCCTTCCACAGGCGGTAGATGAAGAGCGGCGCCAAACCCAAAAGCAGCGCAATCCAGCTAAACCTGCCCCAGCCAAACAGGTCGTACCAGCCCACGAACAGGCTGAATTCCGTGTTGATCCACGCCTGACGCAGGGTATGCCCCGCCTCGCGCCGCCCAAAACCCGGACCAAAGCCTACTTTGTCGTATTCCCACCACAGGGTGTAGGGGTTCTTCATTGGGTCGCCGGTGACAGCATATTGCCACAGAAAATGCAGCCCTACGAAGAAAAGCACGATCATCCCGAAGACGATCAGCCGCATCCGTCCCTGCCCGGAGGATTTGAACAACAAGTAGAGTCCATGTAGGGCGAAGGGGAGCATCACCCCCACCGCGGTCAGGGGACGGGTGAGTATCAGCACTCCCAGACAGAGCGCAGCCGTAAGGATTGCCAGCCAGGGACGGTAGGTGGGCAACTGTTGTTGCCGTTTGTCGTCCCAGGCGTCCAGCCAGGTCAGGGCAAAAGAGGCGCTCAGAAACAACCCAAAAGGGTGAGAGAGCAGCGACCCGGAGTTCATTAAGAAAAATGGGGATGTCAGGGTCAACCCCGCCGCCAGCAGACCGACCGTCTCGCCAAAGATACGCTTCCCCAGGCGGTATGTCAGCCAGACCCCAAACCCGGCGAGGATTGGATTGACCAGAGACCGGGCGCCCAAAAAGACCCCTACCGCCAGCATCGCCGACCAGCCCAGGGGATACTTGCTGAATCGCTGACCGTTATAATCCACCACAAAGGGAACCAGGAAACTTTTGGGATGGGGCGGCGAGGGCAGGGTGAGATGACCTTCGGCAATCGCTTCCGCCTGCCAGACATAAGCGATTTCATCCTCGATGTGCGCCATGCCCTCATACACCCGTACGGTGATCCAGTAGCTCACCAGAATCGCCATCAGGCTCAACAGCAATCCAATCCGATCCCCGCGAGACATCATCTTCGAGTGGTTTCTCCCCAGGTGGCAGCCCTAAGCGTTAATCTGGCGCAAAGCCTGCAATGCCGCTGGATGAAGCACAGCGTTCGATGCCAGAATGCCCCGGTTGTTTGCCAGAGACCTGCCGGTGCTGAAATCGAGCGCTTTTCCATCCAGGTCGGTGATCATCCCGCCCGCTTCCTGCACCACCAGCGATCCAGCCGCCTGGTCCCAGATTTTTTCGCGGTAGTTCGGTTTGGCGGGGGAAAGCAACCGCAGCAATAAATCTCCGCCGCCAGCAGCCAGCACAGCGTACTTTGCCTGACTGTCCATGCGCCTCGCTTCAGTGCGAATGCCCAGCGTCTGGGAAAACTCTTCAATCTGGTCAACATTGGTGTGACCCGATTCAAAAGACCTCAGCAGGCGTGCTTTTGCCGCCTGGCTCACCTGTGAGACGCGCAGGCGCTCAAACTCTCCATGTTGGGTGAGATAAGTCGCCCAACAACCTTGACCGCGCACCGCCAATACCAGCGAGCCCGGTCCGTCTAAATCGGTGCAGGCGCGCCTCTCCGCCAAATCGCTATCCCCCCTGATTACCAGGTTCGGGCATCCCAACACGCCGACCTCCACCTGACCGTTCACCACCAACGCCAGGGCAACTGCATAATGGTCGCCGCGCAGGAAACCTTTTGTGCCATCAATAGGATCCAATGTCCAGAACCGCTGAGAGACGCCGGACACACCGCGGTCAATCCAATTGCACACCCGCTGAGGGTCAGCAGAGGGCGCAAACCGCTTCACAAAACCGGTGACCTGACCCAGGACGCCCGACTCCGCTGAAGACTCTCCCTCTAAATAGGGGCGCAAGCCCGCCGCGCTCTCCTCTGCCACCAAAGTATCCGCCGGGTAAGCCTGCTCCAGCAAGGATGCCACCAACGCCTGGGAGGCGAAATCTGCCACGGTAACCGGCGAGCGGTCCTCTTTAGTCAGCGAGGTCGAGACCATTTCCGCCTGCACCATCTTCACCAACAGGGCTGCCCGGCGGACCGCCTCCAGGGCAAATTGCACCTCAGAGATATTCAATAAAGACGCCGGTTGGATCATTCGCCTGAATTCCTGAACGGTTGTTTGTAAACCATCATGCTTTTGCCGATTGAGCAATCTTTTCCATCTCGGAGACCGGAACAGAGGCTTTTGCCTCCGGGCTGCCAACCAGATCGTACGCCATCGCCCCGGTAATCCGCGCCATCGCCATCTCGCCCACCGGCAGCTTTCCCTCCACAATCACCATCCCGTCAATCTCAGGCGCATCCCGGTAAGAACGACCCAGGGAGATGACCTCGCCTGGAATACGAACGCCATCATCGCCCTCCAGTTTGCCGTGACCCTCGATCAAAACCGGTAGAGTTCTTCCCACAAACGCCTGGTTTCTCTCCAGCGAGATGCTTTGCTGCTTTTGCATCAGCCTTTCCCAACGCTCCTGCTTGATTTCGGGGGGAATCGGATCGCCAAGGGGTTCGCTGCTCGTCCCCGGTTCGAACGAAAACTGGAACGCGCCAACCCGGTCGAAGCGCGCCTCGTCCACAAAATCCAACAAAGCCTGAAACTCTTCTTCTGTCTCACCCGGATAACCGACGATAAAGGTGGTGCGTATCGCCAGGTCAGGCATGGCAGAGCGCATTTTCTCCAGGGTGCGGCGCACCCAGTCAATATTTGATGGACGGCGCATCCGGCGCAGGGTCATTGGATGGGCATGTTGCAGCGGCATATCCAGATAGGGCACAATCTGGGCATGCGACGCCATGACCTCAATCAAGCGGTCGCTGACATACCCGGGGTAAGCGTACATGATGCGCAGCCAATCCACATCGGGAACAGCCGCCACAAGTCCTTCCAACAATTGCGCCAGCCCATCTTTCATTCCCAGGTCATGACCGTAATCGGTTGTATCCTGTGCAATCAAGATGATTTCATGGACGCCCATATCGCGCAAAGCCCGAGCCTCATCCAGGATAACCGGCATCGGACGGCTGACCGCGGTTCCCTTGATCAGAGGGATGGCGCAAAAAGCGCATGGGCGTCGGCAACCGTCGGCGATCTTGAGATAGGCGCTTGCCCCCTGAACGGCAACCCGCAAAACGCCTTTTTCATCGGTGCCAACCGTCTGCGTCTGCGGAAGGTGATACAGCGCTTCCGGGTGTCTCCCTGTGCGCAGACGCTCTACCACATCCACAATATCCATCCAGCGCCGTGTACCCAGGATTCCATCAATGCCCGGCACCTGGCGCGCCACTTCCATGCCATAGCGTTGGGTCAGACAACCAGCGGCAATCAACAACTGGTCTTTGCGCTTTTGAGCAGCCAGTTCTCGCAACACCCCAAACGACTCTTCTCTCGCCGGACCGATAAAACCACAGGTGTTCACTATCACCACGCTGGCGCGCTCCGGAGAGGCAACCAGTCTGTAATCGGCGTTAACCAACAGTTGTATCATCGAATCGGTATCAACCGTATTCTTGGCGCAACCTAACGAAACCACGTGAAAGGTATTTTTCTTCATCCAAATCCTTTATAAATCACCCATCTATCACCAATAAATATCGTTCAACATCCCGAATCGCGCCCAGCTCCTCAGGGCGCCGGGATGGCTGTTATTGCAGGCGGCGCTGTCGGGCGGAGGGTCTCGGTTGGGGTGGGGGTTATCGTGGGAGTAGGGGTTTGAACCCCGGAGAGGGTGTACACCCGCTCGACCACCTCCCCAAACAGCCCCATTGGACCCAGGTCTTGTTGGTTGAAAAAAATCTGCAACCCGGCGCCGTTGCTGGTGAGTATATCTACCGTCTCCTCGCCATCATACTGGTAGGCGCTTCCCGGCACAACCCGTCCCTCATAGACCATCTCGCCATCCACAGTCACCCGCACCCAGGCTCTCTGGCGCACCGTCACGTAAACCTGCACGCCCTGCTGCACTTCAGGCAGAATCGCTATCACTGCAGTCTCCTGGGGTTGAGTGGCGGCAGCTGGCAACGGCGGCACGGTGGGCGTTGGCGGCAAGGGGGAGGGGGTGGCGGTTGGCGAAGGGGCAGCCAGAAGCACTTCTGCAATCGAGGGCGCCGTAGGCGAAGGGGTTTGCTCCGAACGTATGGCGAAAATCCGGATGGCGCCCCAGGCGACAAACACTACCAGAGCAATAGCAAGCGCCACTCCCAGGAAAGTTTCAGCCGAGAAGATGCGCCTTAACGCTCCAGGCGGTCGAGGCGGGGGCGGGGCAGGGCGGCTTGGCATGGGGCGAGTGGCTTGCCTGGCAGCCAGCTCCATTTGCAGCCCTTCAGCATAGCGCAGCAGCAGCGGCTCGGGGTCCAACCCTAAAAAAATGGCATAATTATTGAGCATGCCCCGACCCTGCACCGGCGAGGGCAAGCCCGCCAGGTTGCCTGCTTCCAAAGCCTCTAAATAATGCTGACGCAGACGGGTATGATTTTCAACCTCCTCTAAGGATAACCCCAAAAGCTCTCTCTGCCGTTTTAATCTCTGCCCCACCTCTCTGTAAATCGCCTCGCTCGTTTCACCCCTGGCGTGTTCATCTTCATCCGAAGT
>JBBIPD010000153.1:0-491 GCA_037443025.1 Chloroflexota bacterium | reverse complement strand
CCTCTTCCAGCCCTTGTTCCAGAGAGCGCAGCAGGCTCTCAGGATCGATTCCCAGATAGGAGGCATACGCCCGCACAAAACCACGCGCCTGCACCGCCGAGGGCAAAGCCTCCAAATCCCCTGACTCGAGGGCTTGCAGGTAGTTCAGGCGAATCCGAGTCCCACTGGCTACCTGCTCCAGGCTGATGTCTCGGCTCTCACGGATCCGACGCAGTTGCTGACCGATATCCTCATTCATCTGAAGGGACGCAGACGGCATTATTTCGACACGAAGGGCGGGGCTCCTCTACAATTCTGGGTAACCCCGCCCCTGGCGGTTTCTTGAGTAGAGCAGGGCACTCCCGCCCCAATCAGGCGCTTTGGTTATTCTTCCGCAACCGTTTCGGGTTGCGCCTCTTCTTCCGCCTCAGCGGCTTCTTCAGGCACAGCCTGCGGCGGGACGCTTATTTGGGGAACTTCACCCTCGCGATGCACGATCACCATTACTTCCG
>JBBIPD010000152.1:6354-7338 GCA_037443025.1 Chloroflexota bacterium | reverse complement strand
GGTGTTCGATCACCCACGGCGAGTCAATCCCCATGTGGTTAGGGACCATATCGGATGCCAGACGGATGCCTCTTCGCCAGGCGCGGTCCCGCAAAGACTGATAGGCTTCCTCTCCCCCCAGGTCTTTGGCGACATCGTAGGAGAAGAGCGAATAGGCTGAGGCAACCGCATCCGGGTTGCCCCGCATCTGTTTAATGCGTTTGGAAGCCGGGCTGCGTTCCCAGATGCCAATCAGCCATAAGCCAGTCATCCCCCAGCGCGCCAGATTATCCAGCTCTTCGTCTGGGATTTGATCCAATCGGGTCAGATGACGGTGGTATTTTTTCGAGAGCTGGTCTAACCAGACATAGGCGTTCTTGGCAAGCAAGACCAGGCTGGGCATCCAGTCCCGGTCGGGGCTGAACCGTTCCGGTTCGGCTTCTAACCCGGCGAACTCATAGACCTCGGACGGACCCGGACCAAAGAAGATTGCCTTCTCTTCTTCTTTTATCAGGTCCATACTGGAAAGCAGGCGGTACAAAAGGTGCCCCAGGATCGCCCCCCAACGGGTGCGGATATACTCCAACTGCCCAGAGAGCGAGTGGGGGAAGGCGATCGCCGGGCTGCGCAGCATATCCATCAGGTTTTGATTGTCTGGACCGTAGGTCGGCTGGGTGTCGAAGAAATCATGCAGGCTTTTGATGATCGTTTGATAGGCAGTTTTTTGGGTGAGATCCGAGTCGTCGAAAAGCTCCAGGAAGGGAGAGAACGCCGGGTTGCTGTTCGCCAGCCAGAGCATCACCAGTTCTTCCAGAACGGCTTGCCGATTGTGTATGCCTCCGGTAACGCCGTTCAGGTAATCAACAATGCCCACCTCGCGACGATAGACGGGCATCGGCGGGAATTGCTCAACGAAAGCGAGCAGGGCGCGTTCTAACTCAGCCGGCTCGACCCTTTCTTCCAGCCAGGCGATTGCCTTGTCCATCACTTCGGGGTTGACATCCT
>JBBIPD010000152.1:777-6344 GCA_037443025.1 Chloroflexota bacterium | reverse complement strand
GGCGACGACCAGATGGGAAATTTCGTCTATCAATCCCATGGCGTTGATTTGCCCGGCGCGCACAGCTTTTTCCGGGAAATTCACCAGGTCGCGTTTTTGGTTCATTTTTTGGGCGAACAGGCGCGCCGCGTGAAAATTGGCGAAGATCACGTTCCCTTGCAGAGTAAACAACGATTGATCAAAGTTGTAATAATCCCGAGCGCGGCGGGAGACATGAAATTCCATTATAGGTGCGTTCAATTGACAGAGATGATTTTGTGCCATGCGTCCACTCTTTTCAGGGGGTTTTTCAGCGGCAGAGGGGCTGAATCGGCGCGATGTTGGATGGGGAGAAGCGTTGTAATTATATCGTATCCTCGGGTTGAATTCCGTTCTGGATGGGTATGTCTTGCAGGTTTTGGACTGAAGGCGGTATTTTCCGCCGTGAATTGTGGCGGATGCCTGTTGGGTCAGGAAGGTTTTCAATAATTCGGATTCGGGTTACACTTTAAGCGTTGGCTACGATTGAAAAGGCAAGGCTCGATGATGACATTTACCACCCTTATCTCCGTTGATGAGCTGTTCGCTCATTTGCACGACCCGGATTGGGCAATCATAGACTGCCGCTTTTCGTTGGAAAATCTGCGGCGCGGCAGGCAGGATTACCTGGCGGCTCACCTGCCGGGGGCGGTGTACGCCAGCCTGGACGAGGATTTATCCGCTCCGGTTGTGCCAGGGCAGACGGGTCGCCACCCTCTGCCCTCGATTGAGAAACTGACCCACTTATTCTCTGGGTGGGGAATCGACTCTAAGGTGCAGGTGGTGGTCTACGACGATTACCCCAACCTCGGACTCTCCACCGCCCCTCGTCTGTGGTGGATGCTGCGCTGGTTGGGACACGAGCTGGTCGCTGTCCTGGATGGGGGTTGGTTCCGCTGGGTATCCCGGGGGTTGCCGCTTCAGGCTGGCGTTGTCACCCGACCCCCGCGCCAGTTTACGCCCAAAGTTCAACCCCATCTTTTGGCTGATAGCGATTTGGTGGACAGGGTGCGCCTCGATCCGTCTGCCCGGCTGCTCGACTCGCGCAGCGCCGACCGATATCGGGGCGAGAACGAAACCCTGGACCCGGTTGCCGGGCATATTCCCGGAGCAATCTGCGCTCCTTATGGCGAAAACGTTGGCGCAGACGGTCTTTTCTTGCCCCAGGAGACCCTGCAAGCGAGATTTTCGCAATTAATCGGGGATGTACCGGCTGAGCGAGTGGTCTTCTATTGCGGTTCGGGGGTGACCGCGGCGAACAATGTTCTGGCGTTTGCCCACGCCGGTTTTGGCGATGCCCGCCTCTATGCCGGTTCGTGGAGCGAGTGGATCACCGACCCGAAACGACCGGTGGAACGTTGAGCGGCTTATAAATCCTGGTAACGCGATTCTTCCAGGGCTTTCTTGATATCTTCCTCTGACGACGATGTTGGCAACTGAGATTCTCTGAGAATTGCCAGTTCGGCGGCTTCAGCCGCCTGCAAATCCTGAGGAGAAGCGCGCCGGACGATGCTCCACTTGCCGCAGTGAGGGCAGCGATCGAACTTTCCCATCACCATGTTCAAACCCCAGATGTGCATTCCAAAAGGTCTACCGCATTTCGGGCAGATGGCGCCCCCCAAAACGCCATAACTGCGCGGCGCGCCTGAGGGGAGGGTGTGTTTCTTACCCCTGCCTAAAAATGTGGGGAGGAGATAAGAGAACAGCATGAGTCCAAAAACAACTCCAAACAGCGGCAGGATGATTTTTAGAGTGTCCTGTCCGGCTTCTTCTGCCGAGAGAAAACGCCTTCGCTGTTCATTGGAACTTAGCTCCGCGCCGCTGGCGGTGTATCCAACCGCCCTCAGGGTATGGACGCCATTCGGGTAATTCCCGGTGGAGAATTTATACTCAAATGGCGGGGCAGTGACCTCCGCCATCACCTCATCGTCAATATAGAAGATTACCCGGCGCAGGTCTTCCGGACCACTGACGCTGATGGTGAAATTGCCCTGGATATCTCCTCCGCCGGATGAATAGCCAAAATTGCGGCTTAATCTTAGGGTCAATTGTGCCTCAGATTGAGCGCCGGCTGAGGCGAAGCCAACCAGGAACATAATTCCCGAAATGACCAGGATGAGAGAAGCTTTTCGGCAAGACATCATTTCAACCCCAAATTTATTTCCAGCGGGTCAATATATTTTCGCGCTGGAACAGGCGTACGGCTAAATACAGCACGCCTGCGTCCACTACC
This sequence comes from Chloroflexota bacterium, assembly GCA_037443025.1. Lineage (GTDB taxonomy): Bacteria > Chloroflexota > Anaerolineae > Anaerolineales > UBA4823 > JAQBDA01. The sequence goes on along the minus strand of JBBIPD010000152.1, from coordinate 4,093 downwards.
GCCACGATGAACGAGATGAGCAGTATCAGCGAGCGGTTGAGGAAAAATAGCCCGGAGATTTGACCGATGAAAATCGCCAGGAGGGGCAGGATAATCACGGCTGAAACCTGCTCTGCCACCCGGGGGTCATTGACGCGGGAGGAGACCAGGATGCTGAAATTTACCGAGAGCACCGCCAGAAGCGGACCCAGGACAAAAACCGCAACCAGCCAGGTCGGATCGAACAACGCTGAGAGCACCCGGGGGTTGTCCACGATGATCCAGGCGCCTGCCATATAGACCAGGAAACCAAACCAGGTAGCCGCTACCGCCGGGATGACCGACGCAAGGTTCTTGCCCGCCAAAAGCTCGGCGGTGGTGATTGGGGTCGCCAGGAGCGGTTCCAGGCTGTGGGTGGTCTTCTCGCCCACTATCGAGTATGCGGCGATATTCACCGGCACAATCAAGGGAATCATCATAAACAGGAGCATGAACTGGCTGCTCATATAGCTCTGAAAGCACTCGTTGGGTGAAAGCCCTTCGGGGCAATATTGCATGAACTGGGGAGGGATATCGCCGCTCAGGTCTTCGCCGCCAACGCTGCGGGTGAAATAGAACATAATCAAAGGGATGGCGGCAAACAATAAAGGCATGAAGAGGATGGAGGAGATGACCAACCGGTTTTTGAAAACTTCAGCCCACTCTTTGTGGATAATCATTCTGATTTTTTTCATCTTTGCTTGCATTTCCTCGGGCTTGTAATTGATTGTCCCAAGCAGTCCGGTCAGGCGTTGCGCACCAGTTGGAGGTACACGTCTTCCAGCGAGTGGCGCAGTTCGCCGACGAATCGAATATCCGCCCCGAGCGATACCAGCAGGCGGACAATGTCCGGGTTGTGCTGTTCTGGGTCATCCAGGGTGACCAGCAATTTGTTCTCCACCAGGCGGGTCGCCTTGACAAAAGGCAGACTGCCCACACTCTCGACCAGCTTTTCATCCACCTGAGACAGGTGGAAAACAACCTTGCGTCCGAACAGGCTGGAGCGCAGATTGGCGGGTGTGTCCACGACCAGCAAACGTGTCTTGAAAACCCCGATTCGGTCGCAGAGACGATCAGCCTCGTCCAGGTTGTGGGTACACAGGAAGATGGTGCGCCCCTCTTTGCGCAAATCGGCCATGCACTCGCGCACCAGGTAAGCCGCCTCCGGGTCCAGGGCGGCGGTGGGTTCGTCCAGGAACAGGATGCGCGGTTCGTGCAGCAAGGCGCGGGCAATCGCCAGTTTCTGCTTCATGCCTTTGGAGAATGAGCCGGCGGCATCGTCCCGTCTATCCCACAAGCCCAGCATGCGCAGATATTTCTCGACTTGCCCGGCGACATCCCGGACCTCGTATAAATTGGCGTAGAATCTGAGGTTGAATTCCGCGCTCAGATTGTCATAGAGCCCCGGGGTTTCAGTCAGGATGCCGACCGATCGGCGGATGTTTTGGTCCTCTTTTCCCAGTCTGAATCCGTTAACGATAGCCGATCCTGAGGTTGGAGCAATCAGACTGGTGAGCATGCGCACCGTGGTGGTCTTCCCGGCGCCGTTCGGTCCCAAAAACCCGAAGACCTCGCCCTCCTTGACCTCGAGCGTCAGGCGGTCAACTGCCAGGGTTCCCCCGTTTTTTTCCGGATTAAAAACTTTGGTCAGGTCGTTGGTTTGAATGGTCATGGTTGCCTGCGGAGAAGGGGTTATTGATATCGGCTTTCATCCAGCTTGTCTGAGCCTGGCTCCAGGGCGTCCAGGTCAGGTCTTACGACCTCGGGGAGCGGGGGCGGAGCAACCGTTGTTACCGGTTCGGGCTGGCGCAAGGCAAATATGGCTGCAATGCTCATCAGACTCATCACCCCGATGCTGAGTTCGGTGAGATAGATGCTTTGGGTTCTGACTAAAAACACTGCCACGCCATCCACCAGAGCATGCCAGGCGATGGCGAAAATCAACCAGCGGATTTTGTTGCGGGTAAAGCATTGAAGAATAAGCACCGAGAGGCTGATTTGGATGGGTATGGCGAAGCCGCGTTCCAGAGCGCCGAGCAGCGAATCGTACCAGGGGAGCGACCAGTAGAGATTGCTCTGCTCGGTCAGGGCTTTAAGTTGGTCTGGCGGGAACAGGGCGGATAAATCAGCTCCGCGCAGGGCGAGCATCGCGATAAAGTTCAACAACACAATCAGCCCGAATAATATCGCTTCTACCCCCCCATGACCGACGCCCAACATCAACGCTTTGGACCAGCTGCGGGCGTCCTTTGCCCACCAGCGATAGGTGGCATAGCGCAAACCTTCCTCCCATACACCTGCGCTCAGTCCCAGGAAGACAGCGCTGAACAGCAATTCATATCCGGGGCTGGGGCTGGGCAGTACGCCGCGTTGCATTAACAATCCCACCGCGCCGTTGAATGGAATGTGACCAATCTGGGAAAGGACGAAGGTCGCTGCGCCAATCCACCATAGTCGCCAACCAGGGTTGAATTTGCGGGAGATGAAAATGCCGATCAAAATCGGCAGGGCAATCATCATCAAACCGTTCAGCGGATGGGTGAAGTAAAGGATTGGGTTCATCATATATCACCATGCCAGGCGACGCGCGCGCCGTAAAGGGTTTGTTTCGAATGAGCGATCTGCGCGGAGAGTTCATCTCCCGGACAATTTCGAGTATAACCCAAAATCACCTTTTATAGATGCCCTCGTCACGAACGCTTCATCAACCACCCTTAGAGATTATTAATCCAATTGGGAGGAATTACCGATAAAATGTAGGTAAATCGTAGGCTTATCGTCAAGCAGGTGAAGGGGTTATCTGGTAAAACAATCCTGACGGCGGTAGTTCGAGATTTATCGGTAGCTATATCGAAAAGAGGATATGAAGGACGCCACTCCCGAATTATCACCCGATTTGGAATGGATGCTGCAAGGGCGACAAGCCAGTCCGGCTTTGATCCTTGAGACAATGATTGGCGAGTATGCCAACGATGTGAGCCGACTGACAGCATCTATCCTGGGGGATCCTTCGCTGGCGCTTTGGGCGATGTTCGATACCTTTGCCGCAGTTCTTGAGAACCGCCATCGCTATTACGGCAAAACGAGCATCAGGTTATTCATTTACTCTTATGCAATCGAAGTCTGCCGGCGGTATCTGGCTGAAGCCAGGGCGCAGGCAACTGACGGGTTTTCCGCCAGAGATGAGACCGATGCCCTGATTGGCGCGGGTATCGTTGGTTTATCCGACGCCCTCAAAATCCCCCTGATATTACATCTGGGCGCCGGGTTAACCGAGGACGAAATCGCCCTGGTGTTG
>JBBIPD010000152.1:0-767 GCA_037443025.1 Chloroflexota bacterium | reverse complement strand
CAGTCCTAAACGGGTTCGGGCAAGCCTCCAGAAGGCTTTGCGCAGGCTTGAGAAGAAGCTTCCCCCGCGCTTATGGGCTGATCAACCCTTGAAAGAGACCCTGATTGCATATCTGGAGAGATACCCTCAAACGCCCGATTTGGGGGATGTTACCCAGGCGCAGATGATCCGGGCGGTGGAATATGCGCTCGAGAAGAAGAAACAAACCAGCCAGGCGCGCGCCATCCTGTATCAATCAGCCATGGCGATAGGGGTGGTATTCATCCTGGCGGTGATTGGCTGGATTACAAACCGCATCACCTCGCGTCAGACACCCTATCCTCTGGCGGCTCGCACCGTGATTGTCACCCAGATTGTCAGGGTGCCGGTGTATATCACCCAGACGCCTCAGGCGAGAAAAAACCTCGCTCCCCTTAGCCTGGAATCTTCAGAAGAAGAGATTCGCCAGCGCATCAGCGAAAGCGACAGCCTGTGGAATACCCTCTGGGCAGATGCCCTCATCTACGACTACGGACCGGCGGGGTATGTTGGACGCCCCAATGTCCGGAGGGAACAAATTTGGATCAGCCAGCCTTACCGGGGATTGCTGATTTCCGGCTCAGCTACGGGCGAGGTGCAGAAAAGCTGGCTCCTCAGTGACACCCGTCTCTATCCCCTGACCAATCTTGTCCCCCCGTATGTCTATTATCCCTCCGATTACTTCTCAAATGAGATGCTCCATACTTATCTCATCTTTCAGCCGAAAGCATGGGCGAGAGCGGAGAAAA
>JBBIPD010000151.1:2254-7389 GCA_037443025.1 Chloroflexota bacterium | reverse complement strand
TAAGGTGAAATTTGTCAGATTGGGAGAGAATTAGGTCTTAATTGGAGTAATAAAGAGTATGAGGCGCAGTTCGCGGCAATAACGACTCAGCCGCCATCCACGAATGAGGAAATCGAATAAACGAATGAAGGCATAGGAGTATTCGTGTATTCGTGGCGTATTCGTGGATGGCGCGGACTTCACCCGCCTGCGTCATTAAATCCCGCCAAGAGACCCGCGGGGCGCGTCCTTTGCGCTCTACATTCTAGCGGTTTTTGCAATTCGGAGATGGCAGCATCCATTAAGGCTTTGATCGCCTCGAGATCCTCGCGTACGGCGAGGCGGTGGGTTAATGTTGCGCGCATCATCATCACTCCACAGGTCAAGAGATGTATGATCTATATCAGTCAGCTTTCCACGGTTGGCGAGGATTTCCGGCGAGCGGCTAAAGCTCGGTTTCCATCAGTTGCTTCCTGATGCGGGCGGCGTTTTCCAACCGGCTGTTTAAAAACGTCTTGTCGGTGTTCTCGTCCATCCAGGGGATATCAATTACCATGGTCAGGCGGGTCTGATTCTCGTTGATTGCTTCAAAGGTCGTCCGTCCGTGCATTACAGCAGCCCCATCGTGGATGAGCATGGCAATCATGCGATTCGGTTCAAACTCCACCACTTCCATCGTCCCTTCGACAGGCGTCCCGCTGCGCTTGTTGCGGCGGTGAATGAGTGTGCCAACGCCGATGGGTTGGTCGGTATCCAGCCACAGTTCGATGTCTGAATCCCAGCGCGGGTGGTTGCGGACATGCTCCACAGCGAAAAAGCGAAAAACTTTTTCAATGGGTCGGTCAATAACCTGAGATGAGATATATTGTTGAGCCATTTTTCCTTCTTTATCTAAGTAGTTGGTTAACGGATAAAGCCGCCGCTGTAAGTTGTGCTGATCTTCACCTGGATGCCGCCTCCGGCTATTTTCTTCATTTTTTCCAGCGTGTCCGTGTTCGGCGCGCCATATATCTCAATGCTAACCGGCTCGATGAATTCGTAGGTTTTTTTCGAGCGTTCATCGGCGCCTTGAATTTGATGATGCAGCGCTTCTGCGTCTGGGAATAGTCGAATCACCGTAAATTCGGCGTTCTCTTCGTCCTCGTAGGCGAGTTGGGCTAATGTGCCTGGTTTGGCGGCGAAAATGGGGGCGATACTTTCCTGATAGTGTTTCCGAAATTCATCGATTTTACCCTCCCGGATTTTATTGCGGCTGATGAAGACAATCGGTTCGGACATCACCTTCCCTTTCCATTATAGGGTGGGGGGCGTCAATGAGAGCGGGCGTTGTTCAATATTGGATATTATACACTTGATTTATCCAATATAAAATTCATATCAGGTCGAGCACCACCCGACCTGACCCACATCCTCTTACCTGCTTCTGTGAATATCGCAGACCAGAATGAAGATTAGAAATTCTCAACAAAATAGTTAGGCGCACCCGTGAGACAGATGAACGAAAGAAATTGTAAATAAATTATCGTATATAATTCAACAATATAAATATATTGTAAAAGTTATTATGTAATAATTATTGGAGTTGTTCGTTTATATGATTGTCTTGTTGATGCCTGATGAATCATCCATAGAAAGGATCGAATCTCTTTGCAAATCGGTTTTTCCATATGGCTGAGTTTCTGAACAAAAAAACACTACCGGATTACAAAACCCAGGGCGACGGGTCTTTCGAGGGCAGAAATTCTCAAATTTCATTTTCGAGCGACCAATTGACCGACTGGAATTTCCTGCTGAGCATCCTGGATAATATGGATGCCCTGGTTGTTGTTCTCAATCAAAACGGAAAAATCATCTACATCAATCGGGCTTGCGAACGCCTTTTTGGCTATTGCGATCAAATCATGCGCGAAAAACTCTCCACCGGAGCGCTGCGCCTGCCCGGGCAGATTGGCATCCTCGAAAATTTGAGCCAGTTTGTAAAAGAAAAGCATCCCTATCAACACTATGAGACGGATTGGATGGATAACGATGGCGTTCAGCATACGATTGCCTGGACGATCAACTCTTTTTCCGATAAGCATACCCCAATGCGCTATGTTCTCGCCAGCGGGATCGATATCACCGCCAGAAAGAAGGCTGAGATACTCCTGCAGAAGGAGCAAATACTATTAAACAGCCTCATCAACTCCATTCCGGATTTGATTTTTTACAAAGACCTCAACGGCAGGTACCAGGGAATCAATCGGATTTATGAAAAGATCTATAAGGTTGACGCAAAGAAAATCATCGGTTTAACCGACAACGAAATCAATGCTTCTGACCATCCCTATCGTTACAAAGAGATTGACCGCCTCGTAATCGAAACCGGTAAAACCTTTACTTATGACCGATGGATGAAAGACGAGGACGGCGAGCCAATTCTCATCGAGACCAGGATAACCCCATATTACGATTCCAGGGGTAAGGCTTTGGGGGTGATTGGCATCGGTCGCGATATCACCCGCCACCATTTGGTCGAGGAACAGCTTCGAGAAGCGAAGTCCGAGATCGAGCAAATCATCAACTCGCTTTCATCCATGATGTTTGTCGTCAATCTCGAGTTGACCGTCACCCAATGGAATCCCAAGGCTCAAGAAATATCGGTCATCCCTGCCAATCAGGCAATTGGTAAAAAACTTGGGGAATTGCCGCTCACCTGGGATTGGAAACAGATTCAAATCGGGTTAGAGAAATGCCGTTCAGAGAATAAGCCCATCTATCTCGATCCCATGCGGTTTAAACGGTCGAATGGGCAGGAAGGTTTTTTAGGCATCAGCATCAGCCCCTTACACAATAAACAAGAACAATTGATTGGATATATCTTTCTATGCGCCGACATCACCGACCGCAGAATCATGGAAGCGCAGCTTGCCCAGGCGCAAAAGTTGGAGTCTATCGGTCGGCTCGCCGCGGGAATCGCCCATGAAATCAACACGCCGATTCAGTATGTGGGCGATAATATCCTGTTCATGCAAGAAAAATGTCAGTTGCTGTTTAATCTGCTCAAAAAATACCAGGATGGGATGGCTCTCGTCGAGAGCGAAGCTTCCTCCGCCATCTCGGAGGAAATAAAAAAGCTGGAGACTGAACTGGACCTGGATTATTTGTTAGAAGAAATCCCCCTCTCTATCGAGCAATCCTTAGAAGGCGTGAGAAGGGTCACGGACATCGTGCGGGCGATGAAGGAATTTTCACACCCCGGCTTGAAGGAAAAGGTCCCCGTGGATCTCAACAAAGCCATCCAGGATACGCTGACTGTGACCCGTAATCAATGGAAGATGGTGGCTGAAATTGAGACCGACCTTTTGCCGGATTTGCCCAATGTGCTGTGCCAGCCCGCCGAAATTAATCATGTATTTTTGAACATCATCGTCAACGCGGCTCAGGCGATCGAGACCGCCATCCAACGCGGCAAGCCCTCTCCGGGAAAAATCAAAATCAGCACCAGGCAGGACGATGGTTGGGTGGAGATACGCATCAGCGATACCGGGCTCGGCATTCCAGAAGAGCACCAGCAACATATCTTTGAACCGTTTTTCACCACCAAAGATATCGGCAAGGGCACCGGACAGGGTCTTGCCTTATCCTATGACATCGTTAAGAGAAAACACAACGGAATACTCACTTTTGAAACCGTCATAAATCATGGTACGACATTCATTATCAAATTGCCTATTAAATAGAGGAGATTTTCATGGAAGAGCGAATACTGTTCGTGGATGATGAGGAGTTTGTCCTGGCGGCTTTCCGGCGGCATTTACGGAATAAATACGAAATCGAAACGGCTTTGAGCGGCGCTGAGGGTTTAGATAAGATAACGACCCAGGGTCCTTTCGCGGTGGTCGTCGCCGACTTACAGATGCCAGGCATGGACGGGGTTCAATTCTTGAGCGAGGTGAAAAACCTCTCGCCGGATACGGTCCGGATTATGCTCACCGGGCATGCTGACCTTCAAAAAGCGATCGAAGCGGTCAATGAGGGGAACATCTTCAGGTTTTTAACCAAACCCAGTCCGCCCGAGACCCTGAACAAAGCCCTCCAAAGCGGATTACAGCAGTATCGCCTGATTACCGCCGAAAAGGTGTTAACCGAAAAAACCTTGAAAAGCAGCATCAGATTATTGACCGATATTCTCAGCATGTCCAATCCAACCACCTTCAGTCAAACCCTGAGATTGAGGCAAATTGTGCATGCGATTGTGGAAAAAATGAAACTGCCTTACGCTTGGGAGGTGGAGCTGGCTGCGCTCTTGTCCCAAATCGGTTGTATCATGCTGCCCAAATCGTTGCTGGACAAGGTCAGCAATAACGAAAAATTGACCCCGGCTGAGGCGAAATTATATCAATCGCACCCATATTACAGCTATCGCTGGCTGGAGAACATCCCTCGCCTGGAGACTGTGGCGAAGATGATTAGAGATCAACAGAAACCTTTTGCCGAATACCCCTTCTCATTGAGCGTGCAAGGGCGACCCAAACATGAGATTGGCGCCCAGATTCTAAAGGCTGCGCTCGATTACGATGCGCAGTTGCGAAATGGGGTTCCGCCGGGCGAAGCTGTGCGATGGATGAGCGCCCAGGAAGGGGTGTACAATCCAAATATTCTGGAATTCATGATGGATCAGGATATTTCTGTCGCCGATTTACAGGCGACTACCGTGCGTGTGGAGGATTTAGAGCCGGGGATGATGCTGGGGGAGGATGTTTGCGCCAAAGACGGAGATTTATTGGCGCATCAAGCCCAAATATTAACCGAGCCATTATGCGCCTGGCTTCAGCTCACAGCTCAGACAAGGGGTGTGGTGGAACCCTTGCGGGTGTTTGTCGTGCCAAACTGAATTTCCCATAATCCATGCCAGGCGCCACGCGCATCGTTAGCGTGTGGCGCTTGTTTTTTCGTAATATTCGCCCAATTCGCGGCAAAAAACTCCATAAAACCTCTTCCACGCTTCCCCACCCTCGTGTATAATTCTTTTTTATGAGCCAATTGGGGTCGGATTTCTACATAACTGATTCTCCGTCCGTTCAGCCCTCTTGATAGTCGCCTTAGGAGGTCTTATGAAAACCAGCCAGAGCCATTTAGGGACGAAAATATTTTCCCTGGCAATCCTGCTGGTG
>JBBIPD010000151.1:0-2240 GCA_037443025.1 Chloroflexota bacterium | reverse complement strand
CTACCCGCGCCAGGCGGCGCGCGCCGAGACCATCATTGGCAGCAACATCACCCAGGACACCACTTGGGGCGGCGATACCTACCGCGTCACCAAGGCAATCAGCGTGGCGTCGGGCATCCGCCTGACGATCGCCCCCGGCACGGTGGTCAAGTTCGACCCCGGCGCCGGCATTGATATCTACGGGCAAATGCGGGCGCTCGGCGACCCGGGCAACGAGGTGATCTTCACCAGCGACCAGGGATATAACGGAGCGTGGCGCGGCTTGCGCTTATATTATGACCCCTTTTATCGCGGTCCCAATGAAATCTCCTACGCGGTGATCGAGTACGGCGGCAGCCTGGGCGCCAGCGTCAGCACCGACAACGCCACGGTAGCGATTGACCACACCCTGATTCGGGCAGGCAGCGGCGACGGCATCCACGGGTACGCCGGGGGCGGCGCCACGGTGCTGGATACGACCATCGAAGACCATTATGGCTATGCTCTATACTTCATTGACCCGCATGTGGACCCGATTCTGGATGGCTTGCAAGCCACCGGCAACGGTCACAATGGGATTGGATTGGTAGGCGGCGGCAGCAGCCTGGGCGGCGACGCCACCTGGGAAAACGCCGGGCTGCCTTACGAAATCCTGGGCACCGGCTTCAGCGTGGCGGCTGGCGAGACTCTGACCATCGAAGCGGGCGTGACCCTGCGCTTTACCCAGTACAGCTCCTTAAACGTTGCGGGTCGGTTGATTGCAATTGGCGCGCCAGGGCAACCCATCACCTTCAGCGCCATCAGCCCGACCCCCGGCTATTGGATGGGTTTGAATATCATCGGTTCCTTTGCCAACCCGGCGATGGCGGTCATCAGCCATGCCATCATCGAGTATGGCGGCTCCGGACCCTCGGGCGGCAACCTGCGGGTGGAGAACGCCCGCGCCAGCGTCCAGTACAGCCGCATCCAGCACGGCGCGGCGTACGGCGTGCACGTTTCCGCCAGCGGCGTGCCGGTCATCTCGTACAGTCATATCACCGATAATGCCCTGGGCGGGGTGAAAAACCTGATGACCGCCATCCAGGTCAACGCGCTCAACAACTGGTGGGGCGACCCCAGCGGACCCTATCACCCGACCACCAACCCCGGCGGCTTGGGGAACTCGGTGAGCGATAATGTGCTGTACGACCCGTGGCTGACCAATGCCCTGGACGCCGGTCCGGAGGCGCAAACCCCGGTCGGTCTGCAGGTGGAGGTGATCGGTCGCTCCAACTTCGCCCCGGGCAGCCGCCAGACCTACGCCATCGCCTACCGCAACAACACCCTCAGCGCCATCAACAACACCGTGCTGGTGGCTTTCCTGCCGGACTTCGCCGATTACGTCGCCAACGAAGGCAATGGCTATTTCTGGTTCAGCCGCAACCAGGTATACTGGCGGCTGGGAAATCTGCTGCCCGGCGCCAGCGATATCGTCGCCGTTACCGTGGAGTACGCCTGGGGCATCCCCTACGGCACGCGCGATTCGCTGCTGGCAGCCCTGGCGGGCAGCAACGCGCCCAACGACCTGGTCAATCTGCAGGATTACTTAACCTATACCCCGCCCACGGTGACCAGCCGCGTGGAGCTGACCCAGGGCGAGTTGGACGCCTTGCGGGCGGCTAAGCCGGAGTTGAACCAGCTCTACAACGCCGCCCTGGCAGAGGGGTTTGTGTGGACCGACGCGGTGCGGGAGACGCGCTCGGACGGCAACCAGGTCACTATGGTTAACCTCCTGCGCCTGCACCCCCAACTGGCGCATCAGACTATCTATGTCAGTCCTGAGGGGGTCAGCGCACGTATCGCCGACAGGGATAGTTACCGCCTGGGGAGCGCCAGCGGTCTGCTGCTTTACGATCCGCAGACCGAAGACTGGCAATCCGTAGGCGGGAGCGGGTTGTTCGCGGCTGCTCTTCCCAGTGGCGCTAATGATTGCTCGGTCACTTATAAAGGCTGTATGAAAAATTGCATCCAGAAGACCCTGCGCTCCAATATCGCCGACGCGGTCATGCCGGTGATGGATATCGCTGAGGATATCTCAGCCTGCTATAAGGCAGGCACGACCGGGGATGATGAAGCCATTTTGGATTGCTCCAAGACAATTTTCAAGAAAATACCGGGGTACGAGGAAGGGGTGGATTTGGGTAAATGCAACGTCGCCTGCCAGGCTGACCCTTGCAGCAACACCTGCACCGAGACGGGTGGAGATGTGTCCGCGTGCGATA
>JBBIPD010000150.1:348-7409 GCA_037443025.1 Chloroflexota bacterium | reverse complement strand
TTCCATCTAAAGCAGAAGTGGCGTAAAAAGATTGGGTTGCATCGGCAAAAACGGAGAGCAACTCTGTCTTATTGGTATAATCCGGGTTTGTATGGCGCAACCTTTCAGCCAACGCTACATGAAACGGCATATTGCCTTACCCACCGACCATGGCTCATGGGTGTTTATCCTCAGCCCATTGCTGATCGGTTTATTCGCCGGGGGAAGATGGACAACCGCCTTTGGATATCTTGTCATCGGCGCGATGGCTGCCTTTCTCATCCGTCAACCGGTAACCACGGCTATTAAAGTTTATAGCGGGCGCCGATCGCCAACCGACCTGCCGTCTGCCTGGTTCTGGATTGGGGTGTATAGCCTGGTTGCGCTTTTGGCGCTTGCCGGTTTGATCACTCAAGGCTACTCTTATCTGCTCATCCTCGCTCTGCCGGGCATCCCGGTTTTTATCTGGCACCTGATTTTGGTCAGCCGGCGAGCCGAGCGTCGCCAGGTGGGCATCGAGGTCGTCGGAAGCGGCGTCCTGGCATTAGCCGCTCCAGCCGCGTACTGGGTTGGCGTCGCAAAACCCGACCCAATGGGCTGGTGGCTTTTTATCCTCACCTGGTTTCAATCCGCCGCATCCATCGTTTACGCCTATCTTCGCCTGGAACAACGCAATCTGAAAGAGATGCCATCTCGCTCCCTTCAACTAAAGATGGCTGGTCGCGCCTTGCTCTACACCACCTTCAACTTTGCCGCAGTGCTGATCCTTTCCATCGTCCAAATCCTCCCCAGATTCTTGTTCCTGCCCTACGTTGTGCAGTGGCAGGAGACGCTCTGGGGCGCACTTCATCCGGCGATTGGCGCAAAACCGACGCACATCGGCGTCCGCCAGCTCATTGTCAGCACCCTCTTCACCATTCTCTTCATCCTCACCTGGAACATTTAAGGAGCGTAATCATGGCAATAAATCCCAGTGATTCATCCACTGTCATCCTCATCACCCACGAGGGCATGGGGCAATCGAATGTGATTCTACAACATCGCCTGATTGGCACTTATTTGAAACTGCTCCTGGAAAACGATATGCTTCCAGCCGCTATTTGTTTCTACACCGATGGGGTCAAATTAGTCGTAGAAGGTTCGCCTGTCTTAGACCAATTGCGTGCTCTGGAGGAAAAAGGAGTGCGATTGGTGGTATGCAGCACCTGCCTGAATTACTACGGACTGACCGAAAAGCTCAAGGTGGGGATTATCGGCGGCATGAACGATATTCTCGAATACACCTGGAAAGCCAGCAAGGTCATCACCTTATAGCCTGTTGTTTTCATCCCCGCTGATTGTGAAACCATTTTATTTTTTCGGGGTTATAGTTTTGTGAAAGTCGTTTCTCCCTCAGCCCTCATCGCCCGATTGGGATGAAGGTCAGGCTGAGAATCTCAATCAATATAAAAGGAGATGATTGATCATGACCGAACAATTTTCCCCCGAAATTACCAGCGACGATAAACTCTGGGCGCTTCTGGCGTATGTCCTCTCTCCTGTGGTTCCCATCATTATTCTTCTCTTGCCAGAAAAGAAAGACCGCCCGTTTATTAAGTACCACAACGCCCAGGCGTTGGTATTGGGAGTTGTCAATCTCATCCTGGCAATTGTCCTGGGTTGGACGCTTTTCCTCTCCTGCATTCCCTTTATTATCTGGGTGGTGATGGTTTATTGGGGCATCAAGGCATATCAGGGCGAGTATGTGGTGATTCCGGTGGTCACCAATTTCGTCAAAAACCAGGGATGGGCGTAATTTTCGTAATGAATCTGGCAACTGCAGACCTTTATCCTTGGCGGTGATATCAGTTTCAACGTGTCGCGCTGGATAGCCGGATGTTGAAAGAGAGCGAGAGTAATTTTTCACTTGACTTTTTTTCCTCTCGCACTTAGAATTCTTATGACAATCTAACCGGAGTTGGGGAGAGTCTCTGGAGGATATACAGAGCACCGAAGGGGCAAATCCAAAAGCTGGCACGTTTGGATGAAACTCTCAGGTAAAAGAACCCGCTCCTGGCAACCTCTGGAAAGTTTTGCGATGCGCATCAATCGCAAACACCGACGGGGCAAACGCCAGACTGAAACGGCGCGAATCTCTCAGGTACCAAACAGGGGCGCACGAATTCTGCGCGTGCGCCCCTGTTCTTTTTGCTATGGCAACATAAATACCTAAATCTACAAAGGAGGCTCACTTATGAACGTACCTCAAGATCTCAAATACACTAAAAACGACGAATGGATCAGGGTCGAGAATGGGATTGGCACGGTTGGTATCACTGATTACGCCCAAAACCAGCTCTCGGACATTGTCTATGTCGAAGTGATCGTCTCGGTGGGTGATCAGGTCAAGCAGGGCGATAGCCTCGCCACTCTAGAATCGGTCAAAGCAGCCGCAGATGTCTACGCCCCCGTCAGCGGAAAAGTGACCGCCATCAACGAAGAACTGCCCGACACCCCCGAGGTGGTCAATATCGACCCATATGGCGCCGCCTGGTTGGTCAAGCTGGTACTCAGTAACCCTGCAGAACTGGATGGACTGCTGGATGCATCGGCTTACCAGCAAAAAATCCAGGAGTAACTACAACATACAGCTTGCCTATCGGGCAGTTCTGTCCAGGCAAACTGCACCTGCCAGGCATCAATTAACCGCCAGGATCACCCACCCTCGTTAAAACCTATCCACCGATGGTCCGGGTGGGTTATCTTGAGCGAAAACCAGTTCCTCCAGGAGGAAAAATGTATTTTCCACACACACCCGCAGAAGAGGAGGCGATGTTGCGTCAAATCGGGGTTCAAAGCCTGGAAGACCTCTTCCAGGATGTCCCCGCCTCCCATCGCTTTCCCGACCTGAACCTGCCTCCTGCCCTGACCGAAATGGAAGTTATGGAAGAAATGCAGGAGCTTGCCTCCGCAAACGACACCACCCGAGACTTGATTTGCTTCCTGGGCGCGGGGGCTTACAACCATTATATCCCGGCTGCAGTTGACTCGATCTTGCGCCGGGGCGAGTTCTATACCGCTTACACCCCATACCAGCCGGAGATTTCCCAGGGCACTTTGCAGGCGATCTTCGATTACCAGAGCATCATCACCGCCTTGACCGGGATGGATGTCAGCAACGCCTCTCATTACGATGGCGCGACCGCCGTGGCTGAGGCGGTCAGCATGGCATATGCCCACTTCCGAGGCAAGCGCAACAAAGTGGTCATGTCGCCCGCCGTTCATCCGCACTATCGGCAAACCGTTCATACTTACCACCACGGCAGCGACATCGCCATCGTAGGCGAGGATACCGACCTCCAGGCTGGCACCCAGGCTTTGTTCCCCCTGATCGATTCGCAAACCGCGCTGGTGGTTGTCCAGTATCCAGATTTCTTCGGGCGAGTCTTCAACCTGTCGCCTCTAGCCGAGACAGCCCATGCCGCGGGCGCGCTTTTGGCGGTCTCGGTCAATCCCATCGCTTTGGGTCTGTTCAAGACCCCCGGCGAATTTGGGGCTGACATCGTCACCGGTGAAGGGCAACCCCTGGGCATTCCCCTCGCCTTCGGCGGACCTTACCTGGGCATCTTCGCCACTCGCAAAGAGTATGTGCGCAAGATGGCAGGTCGCCTGGTAGGCGAGAGCGTGGATAACCGCGGTCAGCGCGCCTATGTCTTGACCCTCACCGCACGCGAACAGCACATCCGCCGCGAGAAAGCCACCTCCAACATCTGCACCAACCAGGGGCTGATGGCATTGGCTGCCACGGTTTATACCAGCCTGCTGGGCAAACACGGCTTGCGCCAACTGAGCGAACTTTGTTATCACAAAGCCCACTACGCCGCTAAGCAACTGGCGTCCATCCCAGGGTACGATCTCTGGTCAAAAGCCCCCTTCTTCCATGAGTTTGTCCTGCGCTGCCCGGCTCCGGTCTCGGAGATTAATGAACACCTGTTGGAGTACGATATTCTGGGCGGCTATGACCTGGGGCAAGATTATCCCGAACTTAAGAATCATATGCTGATAGCCGTGACCGAGTTGAATACAAAAGACGAGATAGACTATCTGGCAGCCGCTCTCTCGGAGGTGTCCAATGACTGAACCATTGCTTTGCGAATTGTCGGTAAAGGGCAGAATAGGGTTTCGCTTTCCCGATTCGGATGTGCCTTCCTCACCCCTTCCAAATGAGCTGCTCCGCGAAGAACTGCCCCTGCCCGAGATGTACGAGCCGGATGTCATCCGTCACTTCACCCGCCTATCCCAACTCAACCACGCCATTGATATCGGCTTCTATCCTCTCGGCTCATGCACCATGAAATACAACCCCAAAATCAACGAAGAGGTCGCCCGTCTGCCCGGTTTTTCGGCTGTTCACCCTCTGCAGCCGATTGAAACCGTCCAGGGTAGTCTGGCGCTCATGTATGAGCTTCAAGAATGGCTCAAAGAAATCGGCGACTTTGCCGGGGTGACTCTCCAACCTGCCGCTGGAGCGCAGGGTGAATTGACCGGCGTCCTGATGATTCGCGCCTACCATGAGTCGCGCAGCGATGAAAAACGCACGAAAATCCTCATCCCCGACTCAGCCCACGGCACCAACCCTGCCACCTCCGCTATGAGCGGGATGCAGGTGGTCGAACTGAAATCTGACGACCGCGGCAACGTTGACCTGGAGGCGTTGCGCGCCAAATGCGATGACACCCTGGCTGGCTTGATGCTCACCAATCCCAACACCCTTGGATTGTTCGACGAAAACGTGGAAAAGGTCATCCAGATGGTGCATGAGGCGGGCGGGCTGGTCTATGGCGACGGCGCCAATTTGAACGCCCTGCTCGGTATTGTGCGCCCTGGCGAGCTGGGTTTTGATGTACTCCACTACAATCTGCACAAAACCTTCTCCACCCCGCACGGCGGCGGCGGTCCTGGGTCGGGTCCGGTGGGAGTCTCAGAGCGCCTGGTGGACTTTCTGCCCGGTCCCCTGGTGGGGATTTTGGAAGAAGCGGATGAGGAGAACCCGCCGCTTTACGGTTTTGTTTATCCTCCCAAAAGCATCGGTCGGGTGAAAGCGTTTCACGGTCATTTCAGCATGATGGTGCGCGCCTACGCCTATATGCGCATGCACGGCAAGGAAGGACTGCGCAAGATATCGGATTATGCCGTGCTGAACGCCAACTACCTGCGTGCGCGATTGAAAGATCATTATTTCATCCCTTACGATCGCATCTGCATGCACGAATTTGTGGCTGAAGGGCGTTGGGCGGACGCGCCGGATATTCACGCCCTGGATATTGCCAAACGGTTGATGGATTACGGCTTCCACCCACCCACGAACTACTTCCCCCTTATCGTCCATGAAGCGCTGATGATCGAACCTACCGAAACGGAGAGCAAGCAAACCCTGGACGCCTTCGCCGACGCGATGATCAAGATCGCCGAAGAAGCCCGCGCCGAACCGGAAACGCTCAAGACCGCACCTCATAATACACCGGTTGGTCGTGTGGATGAAGTCCGCGCCGCCAAAGAGCTGGTGCTTTGCTGCAGAGTCGCCAGTTTAGAATAATCAGCGCCATATAAACCCATCAATGGAGCAGGAGAGTTTAAAGCGTAAGTGAGTAAACTCTCCTGCTTATTTGCTCACCCTTGATACCCGACGGTTATTCTTCAACTGGGGTGGGGGGCAGGTCATACGGATGAGTTGCGAAGTCCTTGAGATTATTCGCCACAATAAAACCATACACGACTCGCGAAATAAACCTGGAGATCGCCAGCATCGCATTGGAACAAGAGGCGTCGCCCGTCATACATCATCCAAAGGGCTTCTGATCACCTGGCAGAGTAGAAACTTGAAGATTGGCTCGGATAAGCTCTTGCCGATACGACCTTGATAAATGTGTAAGGCAGTCACCGATGCGCCTGTGATACAATTCACGGCGCTTGATGACTGATATGGGCGATCAATTTTCTCCGTTGGTCGAATTTGTCACCCCCAGGGCTAGAGTCGAGATACATCTGCCTGATGGTCGCGTCATTTCTGGTCCACGCGGCGCTCCGGTGGGGGAGTTCCTCAAGATTCTGGACGATCCGTCCCTGCCGCCAATCGTCGGCGCCATCGTCAACAACGAGCTGCGTGAATTGACCTACCCCATCCAGATGGAAGCCCAGGTGCGTCCGGTGACCATGGGCGAGCCTGACGGGATGCGTATCTACCGCCGCTCCCTGACTTTTCTACTCGAGGTCGCTTTCAGCGAGGAAATACCCAACGCCACTCTGACGATTGATCACTCGGTTGCTTCGGGAGGCTATTACTGCCAGGTTTCGGGCAGAGAACCCTTGAGTCAGGCAGAATTAACCCGCCTGGAAGAGCGAATGCGCAGACTGGTCGCCGAAGACCTGCCGTTCAAACGTCAAAAATTGCCTCTGTCCCAGGCAATCGAGTATTTCCGCGCCGCGGGCTACGAGGACAAAGTCCGTCTGGTTTCCCACCGGCGCAAAGACTACCTCACCGTGTATGAGATAAACGGGCATCTGGACTATCACCATGGTTACATGGTGCCATCCACCGGTTATTTACGCTGGTTCAATCTCATCCCCACCGGCGACGGCTTCACCCTGCGCTTTCCCCGTCGCCACGCGCCAACCGTGCTGCTGCCCTTGCCGGAGTACCCCACCCTGCTCAAAGCCTTTCGCCAATACGGCGACTGGCTTCAGCGCCTGGGGATATCCAGCGTGGGCGCTCTCAACGACGCCATCAAAGCCGGGCGCATCAACGAGGTCATCCTGGTCTCCGAGGCGTTACACGAGCAGCATGTCTCTGAGATTGCGGGGATGATCGCCGAGCGCAGCGACAAGATCCGCCTGATTCTGGTCGCCGGTCCTTCTTCCTCTGGCAAGACCACCTTCTCCAAACGCCTCTCGGTAGCCCTCCTGGCGCGCGGCGTCTCGCTCGAGCTCACGACGGCGGCCAAGGAGCTGCTGGCCGAGGCGGGCTGGGACGCGGCCTACGGCGCCCGCCCGCTCACGCGGGCGCTCCAGCGCCGGGTCGAGAACCAGCTCGCCGCGCGCCTCCG
>JBBIPD010000150.1:0-338 GCA_037443025.1 Chloroflexota bacterium | reverse complement strand
ACTTTGTAGATCGCAACCGCACCCCACGCGACGAAAACGGCAATCTGGATTTCGAGTCGATAGATGCCCTCGACCGCCAGCGCCTGTCCGAAGACCTGTATGCCCTTATTCAGGGCAAATCGGTGCAGTTGCCCAAATACGACTTCATCACCGGCGCCAGCGGACCCGGCGACGTCATCCACTTGCGCTCCGGTGAGATGATCATCCTCGAGGGCATCCACGGATTGAACCCAGAGCTGATAGTGAGCGTTCCCGAAGAGCAGATTTTTCGCATCTATGCCTCCGCCCTGACCCAACTCAACCTCGACCGCCATAATCGGGTTTCGACAACCGACACC
>JBBIPD010000149.1:0-7412 GCA_037443025.1 Chloroflexota bacterium | reverse complement strand
CCCGCCGGTTTGAGAATCGCCGCCTGCCCGCAGACGAATAAGATTGCCAGGACAAACGGGATCACCAGAGACCAGCGTAAAAAATTGCGCAGTTCTTCCCGGATGCTGTTCGGGAGGCTGAGGTTGGACAACCGCCTCCGTAAATCGCCGGCGTATCTCAGGACAAGTTTCAGAAAGCCCTCCGTTTAACCACCTGGGCGACCTCCGGCAGACAGATGGTGACGGCGCTGCCGCGGCGGCTGTCCTCGCCAACCACCCATAGCTCGCCGCCGACTTTGTCCAGCAGCGCTTTTGCCTGGCTGAGGTCGAACTGGATATTATCCGCTCTGGGCGCGGCGTCAATCGCCGATTTATCGAACATGTGAAGCAAACCGGTGTTGGTGACCGACGGACCTTCATCCTTCACCTCGATATAGACCCTGCCCTCGACCGACCTGGCGGTCAGGCTCACGTTGCCGCCGTATGGGCTGCGCGCCGCGGCTCTCTTGATGAGCCCCTTGAGAAGCTGAGAGAGCATCTCCGCATCGGTGTAGATCGGGTTGAGGTGATCTTCCAGGCTGACCTCGAGCTTCGACATACCCTCCCAATACAGTTCGGTGTTCAGCTCGCGCTCGATTTCTTTGATCAACTGCGGCAGGCGCACCTCCACCGCCAGGCTCTCCTGGGAGACATCTTTGTGCGCCATCTTCGCCAGCTCATCGCCGGTAATCTGGATGCGCTTCCAGGCGTCGGTCAATTTATAGACGACGGATGAGATGCGCTCATCTTGCGCCGCCAGCACGGTGAGTTCCGCCAGATAGCCCATCGCCTCCGCCAGCGGGCGCTGAATCTGGGCGATCGCGTCCGCCATTGCCTGGGTCTTCAGGTCATCCAGGCGCTTGAAGGGGGTGATATCGCGCATGACCAAAGCCCACCCCTGCCAGTTATCCTGGCTGTCCTGGATGGGGGTCAGGCTGAGCATCTGGATGCTCTCGCCCTGCCAGGGTATCTCCATGACGACCGGCGTACGTCCACCATGCGCCTGCCAGTCTTCCACCACACGCATCAGGCGGGGTGGAAGGATTTCAGCCGCCGGTTTGCCCTCCAGATTAAGATTGCCGATGACCTTCTTTGCCGCCGGGTTCGCCAGCGTCACCACGCCGTCGCCCGACACCACCAGTATCGCTTCGCCCACGTTGGAGACCAACACCCTCAGGCGGCGCGCCTCGGCGTCCGCCTTACGTTGCAACGCCTCCCGTTCTAAAATCAGGCGGCGATGTTCCACCGCCCGCTCCAGGGTCAGATTAAGCTGCTCGAGCGAATCGAACGGTTTTTGCAGGTAATCGTACACGCCGCCCTGGCGCAGGACACTGATTGCCAGCTCCAGGCTGTCGGCGGCGGTGATGACGACAATCTGCAGACGCGCATCCAACTGGCGGGCGCGTTCAATCAGCTCCCGCCCGCTCAGGCGGGGCATGAGCAGGTCGGTCAGCAGGACCGCAAAAGGCGCCGAAGACTCGAGGATATTCAGAGCTTCCAGACCATCGCCCGCAGCGACCACCTCGTAACCCTGGCTCTTCAGGCTGTGGGTCAATAGCTGGAGCAAACTCGAGTCGTCATCCACGACCAGGATTCGCTCTCTTCCCTGGCTCACTTTCAACCCCCCTTCTTTTCACCCCGCTTGACCGGCAGGAGAATGGTGAAGGTCGTCCCCTCGCCCACAACGCTTTCGACCTCGATGCGTCCATCGTGGTTGGAGATTATCCCATAGCTCACCGAAAGCCCCAAACCGGTGCCTTGCTCTTCGGGTTTGGTGGTGAAGAACGGGTCGAAGATGCGATTGATATTCTCCGGCGGGATGCCGATGCCGGTGTCCTGAACGGCAAGGGCAATCACCCCCGCCCCCTGACTGGGATTGATGCGGATTTTGCCCCCATTGGGCATCGCCTGGACCGCGTTGGTAATCAAATTGACCAACACCTGCTCGATTTGCTGTGGATCGTGCGCCATCAGCACCGGATGTTCGGGCAGGTCTTTGCTGACCTCGATATGCCCTTTGCGCAAGGGAAAAGCGCACAAACGCAGGGCGGCTTCGATGGTCTCGCGCATGTCCCGTTCGGTCAATTCCGGCTTGGACTGGCGGGCAAAGGTGAGCAGGTCGGTAACGATCAAATTGGCTTTTTGGGCGCTATCCTTTATCAGGGTGATCTCCTCGCGCATGCTCTGCGGCAACTCATCCTCGCCGAGCAGCAGCTCCGCCATACCTTTGATCACCGTCAATGGGTTTTTCACATCGTGAACGATGCCCGCGGTGAGCTGACCGATTGCCGCCAGCTTCTCGGATTGAACCAGTTGCCTTTGGGTGGCGCGCAGTTGTTCGTTGATCTCCGCCAGTTCTTTGTTGCGCTGTATCGCTTCGGCATACAGGCGGGCGGCTTCCTGGGTGCGCTCCCGCAGGCGCAAGGTCATCACATCGAAAGCCTGCGCCAGCTCGCCGATTTCGTCGCCGCGCTTCAGCCCGATATTCTGCTCGAGATTGCCCGCCGCCACCGCCTGGGTCAGTGAGCTGAGCTGCAGGATGGGGCGGGCGATGCTGCGGGAAAGGAGCAGCCCCAGGACAATGATGCCCAGCGTCCCGGCGGTGAAGAGGATGCTGAATGTGTTGCGGCTGGTCGCCTGGGCGGCGACCACATAGCTGGAGGGAAGCACCACCCCCAACCAGCCAATCTGCTCCCCGCGAACTTTGAAGGGGGTGTAGGTGATTTGAAAATCGCGGCGGTTGAGCTTGAGGTCGTAGGTCTGCGAGAGAGGGGATTGGCTGGCGGATTGAGCCGCCGCCTGCAACTCGCCAAAGCCCTCCACCGGGCGCGGAAGGGTGGTGGCAAGCACCTGCTTTTCCATATCCAGGATGAGCAAATCTGCCAACGCCTGGCTTTTGATGTCTGCCAGCATGTTGCTCAGGCGGGTGCCGACCAGAATCGCCCCGACAATCTCTCCCTGACTGCTGCGCACCGCCGAGCTGGTGAACACACCCGGACCGAAGACAGTCTCCAGGATTGCGGCGTATTTATCGCCGTTGGAGTCCTTTTTGCCCTGGAGCACGTTGCGCGCCACTTCTTTATCGCTGAAATCGGTCGCCTGAGTGCGCAGATATTGCCCGGAATTGGGGTCGCGTCCTAAGGTCAGGATTTCTCTACCCGAACTGTCGAGCGCAGTGACCGAATCCAGGCGATTGTTCAGCGCCAGGGGCAAAAGCAGCGCTTCCAGACCATCGGCGTCCCCTTCGACAAGCGCCTGCGCCACGCCCTCGGTGAAGACCATCAAACGCAGGTTCTCCAACTGATCCCGCTCTACCCGAACCACGCTGTCCGATGCCACCCGGGCGGATTCGTAGAGCTGATTGACAAATCGCTCGCGGATTGTGGAGGTGACCAGGTGGGTAACCACATACACGCCCACCGCCGCCATCATCAAGGTCAGGATGACATAGGGGATGATCAATTTACTTTGCAGGCGGAATAACCCGCGAAAACCGGGGAATTTCCTTATCCTCCCCAAAACATCGCGGCGGATTTTCGCTCCCAAAGCAGGTAAAGACAGCGTGGTCATCCTACCCCCACTACAAAACGCCCTCCAACGCGCCCTGTTTCCGGGAAACCTCTTCCAGCAATTGTGCGGCTTTCTCCGGATCCAAAGGCTTGGAAAGATAATATCCCTGACCAAACTCACAGCCCATCGCTCGCAACTGGCGCAACTGCTCCTCGTTCTCCACCCCCTCCGCCACCACAACCACATCCAAACGTTGGGTGAGCAGGACAATCGCCTGGACGATTTTCAATTGGTGTTTGTCCGACATCATTTTGTTGATGAAGGATTGATCAATCTTGAGGGCATTGACCGGGAATTGGGATAAATAGCTCAGAGACGAATACCCGATGCCAAAATCGTCCACCTGTATCCCCACCCCAAGCGAGCGCAGGCGGTTGAAGACCTGGATGGTGGATTTGGTGTTCTCCATCAGGTCATCTTCGGACACTTCCAGCTTGAGACTCTCCGGCGAGAGTCCTGCATCCTCCAGCACCTGTTGAATGAAATCAATAAAATCGGGTTGGGCGACCTGCTTGCCGGTAATGTTGACGCTGATTGCCAGGGGCGGATCCAGGGGATATTTCTCCTGCCATTCTTTTATCTGCTGGCAGGCGGTGCGCAACACCCAGCGGTCAATGGGGATGATCAAACCGCTCTCCCTGGCTACCGGCAGGAAATCCGATGGGGGGATCAACCCCCGCTGGGGGTGCTTCCAGCGCAGGAGGGCTTCGAAACCGGTCAGACGGTTATCCTCCAATGAGACGATTGGCTGGAAATGTAGCGTGAACTCATCCCGCCCTAACGCCTGGCGCAGTTCGGTCTCCAGGGCAAGGTTTTCGGTAATTTTGGCGCGCATACCTGGCTCGAATACCTCGTAGCGCGCCCGCCCCTGGGCTTTGGCGCTATACATGGCGATATCTGCGTCGCGCAGGACATCCTCGGGTTTGTTATAGTTCAATGAGCTGTGGACGATACCGATGCTGGTGGTGATGAACACTTTATGCTCGGTCAGGTGGAAGGCGTTATTCAACTGTTCGTTGATCCATTCGGCGACGCGCACCACGTTCTCACGATCCTGCAGATCTTCCAGCAAAATCACGAACTCGTCCCCACCCAGACGGGCGACGGTATCAGTGCTGCGCAGACCGGCTCGGAGCATGCCGGCGACTGCGACCAGCAGCTCATCGCCCACGATATGCCCCAGGGAGTCGTTGACGTTTTTAAATCGGTCTAAGTCCAGGAAAAGGACGGCATACTGATAATCGGGGCGGCGCTTGGCGCGCTCCACCGCCTGGCGCAGGCGGTCCAGGAACAAAGCCCGGTTGGGCAAGCCGGTCAACGTGTCGTGCAGGGCGTCGTGCAGCAGACGTTCTTCGGCGATCTTTCTATCGGTGATGTCGGTCAGAGAGCCTGCCAGGCGATAAGCCAAGCCATGCTGGTCTCGAACCGCCAGCCCTCTGGAGAGCACCCAGCGGTAACTGCCGTCTTTGTGCAGGATGCGATGCTCGTTTTCGAGATGGGGGGTGGTGCCAGAAATGTGAGCGGCGATATCCAGCTTGAGGCGCTCCAAATCCTGTGGGTGCACCCGGTCATACCACTCTTGAGGGGCATCCTGGATATCCTCCTCTGCAAGCCCCAGGATGGACTTCCAACGCTCGGAATAATAAATCCGGTTGGTTCTCAAATCCCAGTCCCAGATGCCGTCGTTTGCGCCCTGGACTGCCAGACTGAAGCGCTCCTCGCTCTCGCGTAGAGCAAGCTCCGCCCGGGTGCGTTCGTTCAGCTCGCGCTGCGCCTGTTCGTAAAGCTGGGCGTTTTCCAGGGCGACTGCGGCGTAATCCGCCAGGGAGAGCAGGCGGGTTTCGTCATCTTCATCGAATGGCTCGGCGCTGGCGGGATTATCCACCGACAGCACGCCGATGACCTTGCCATGCGAGATGACCGGCACATGAATCAGGCTCTGCACCAGATAACCGGTGCAGACCTTCAAGCGCGGCTCATCAGGAGATTTATAGGTGCGGTAAGGTTTGCCCGTGCGCACCACCGCCCCCACCTGCGAGTCGTCCACTGCCAGGCGCATGGTTTCGCTCTTTTGCATGTCAATATTCTTCACCGCCCGCAGGTAGAGGCGGTTGCTGCCCTCGTCCAGCAACGCCAGAAAACCTTCCTGAGCATGGGTCAGCTCGACCCCTGCGGCGACAATCCGCCGCAGCACTTCGTCGGTCTCCAGGCTGGAGGTGATAGAGCGTCCCACCCGGACAAGCGCTGTCAACCAGGAGACCTGTTCCTTGAGCTGATTGGTGAGCTGCTCTTTCTCGCGACGCAAACGGGTCTGGGTCAAACCCCGATTGAGCGCCTCGATTAATGCGCCGGTGTCGATTGGTTTGGAGAGGTAATCCATCACCCCCAGGCGAAACGCTTCGATGGCGACGCTCTCCGAGCCGTGCCCGGTGATCATAATCGTGGGCAGATGGTGACCTTCCTGATTTAGCTGGCGGAGCAGGTCGAGACCGGTCATATCCGGCAGCTCCAAATCGAGCAGCATCAGGGAGATATTGTTGCGCTGAATCAGCTCCAGGGCGGATTTGCCGTCGTTGGCAACCAGGGCGTTGTATCCCAGACGCGGTAAAAGTTTGCCAGCGATAAAGCTTGCAACCAGATGGTCGTCATCGACCACGACAATGGTGTCTTTGCCCATGCTTTACTCCCCAGGTAAGGATAACCTCCTCCGGCGGAACCTTTAACACGATAAAATTGGCGAATTAACTATTTCGTCATTTTTATTTGCAAGATTTGCCTATAGTCTACATCAGTATCATACCTGAGTCAACGCAGGGATGGCTTACAAAAGCGCATGGCGGGTTCGAAACAGGCTCAAAATGGGTTTACAGTTTCGTCAGGAGGGATTTCATTTCGATCTGTCAGCCATCAGGCGTCGAATGAATTCGGCGCCTGATGGCGAGAAACCTGCTGAAGCGGGTTATAAATGGCACGTCCTTCCGACTTTCAGCCGGAAGGACGCCATCTATTCCATCGCAGATGCGGCGCAGGCTGCGCGCCTGCACGCTATCTTGTTATATGAATGTTTCCCTATATCTCGATTGGCAGACCAATCTCGATCTCCCCGTCTTTCACCCGCACCGGGTAGGCGGGGATATCCACATAAGCCGGCAGGGAGAGCACCTTGCCGGTGCGCACATCGAACTCCGCTCCGTGGCGGGGACAGGAGATTTCGTAGCCGTCCAAATCGCCTTCGCCCAGGGGACCATCGTCATGCGAGCACAGGTCGGCGATGGCAAAAAGCTGCCCGGCGATATTGAAGACCACAATCGGCTTGCCGTCTATCTCCACAAAGAGGCGTTCACCCGGCGGGACTTCATCCTCCCGCGCCACCCCGATAAACTCACACTGGCTCGGATGGAGCTTATGGTAGTTATACACGCTATCCCCCCTGCTCCACCAGATCGTCGCTGGCTTCTCCCAAGCCATACACGCCGGCTTTGAGAACTTTCAAGGAGAGAAGGGCGCACTTCAACCGCACCGGTCCCAGCTCGATGCCCAGCATCTCCAGGATGTCATCCTTGGTCATTTGCCTGACCTCATCCAGCGGTTTTCCGATAATCGACTCGATCAGCAGGTCGGCGGAGGCTTGTGAAATGGCGCAGCCGTGCCCATCGAAGGCTGCCTCGGCAACCCGATTGTTCTCATCTATGCGCAAATCTATGCGGATGTGATCGCCGCAAAGGGGATTGTCATCCTCAAAGCTGATATCGTGGGGCTCCAGCACACCCCGATAAAGCGGATTTTTGTAGCGGTCTATGATGATTTCGCGGTATAAATCTTCC
>JBBIPD010000148.1:6962-7446 GCA_037443025.1 Chloroflexota bacterium | reverse complement strand
TGGTGGCGGTGGTCGGGTTGTAACCATCCGGCACTGCGACGGTGATGCTGTATTCGCCTTCTGGTAAATCTACAAAACAGTGCGGTTCCAGCCCTGGCTGGGTGGGGACAGTTTCCGAAAAGGACCCGGAGCGGTTGCTGACGCTGATCGCTCCGCCGGGGATGGACGGCTCGTTTTCCTGGCGGATGGCATCCCCATTGATATCATCATAGAGCAAGATACACAGCATACCGGCGCCAGGAGCGGGCGTGGGCGTTGGAATCAGCGGCGTTGGGGTCGGGCTGGGACCCGAGGTGGGCGTGACCTCAGAAGGTCCTCCCAGACCCAGCAGCAGTTCTTGCCCTACCACGATGCTGTCGCCGGTCAGATTATTTAGCCCGCGTAGTTGATCCAGAGGGACGCCGGCGATCAATGAGATGCGTAAAAGCGTATCGCCGGGCTGGACCTTGTAGAGAATACGCCCATCCGGTCCAGGGGTTGGGGT
>JBBIPD010000148.1:0-6952 GCA_037443025.1 Chloroflexota bacterium | reverse complement strand
TTATTTTTATCACATTTGTTAAATCTGGCTTTGGGTTTTGTTATATGTTTTTATTTAGGGCGTGGGGGGGGGGGGGGGGGGCTCCATCCTGGTGTGAGCTGGAAAAGCGGGGCAGCCAGGGTGGGCTTGCCCAAATTCAACCCCACCAGAAGCAATAACAAAAGGAGAGCGCCGCCCAGGAATTTCTTTTTCGCGTTGGCATCCATGACGAGACCGATTATAACATCCTGACTGAGGAAGGATTGGGAGCAAACCTTCAAGGGGTCGGATCAGCGAATATGCTTGCGCAGGTAAGCCACGATGAGCAAGGCGAGAAAGTTGAAGAGGATAGAGACCAATCCGCTTAACAGGAATTGGGGCGCGCTCGCAAAGGTTTGCCCCCAGGTGTAAAGCGGGGTAGCCAGCAGCGCTCCCAGGGCGCGCCCGAGAGAATGCCCGGCGATGTTGGTCGCCATCAGGGTCGCCCGGGCGGAGGGCATAATTTCGGTCATCATGGGCAGGGTGCTGACCAGGGCAAATTCAAAGCTGATGTAGAACAGGAACAAACCTGAAAGCGCCCCCGGCAGGGTCTGTCCCAGAAACGGCAACGCCAGAGCCGCCAGGCAGTTGACGAGCAAGCCCAAACCGATGGCGTTGGGCTTGCCCAGGCGATCGGTGAACCCCACCGAAAAGGTCTCCCCCAACAGTTCAGATGAGCCGATCACCGCGGTGGCAATCCCCAAAGCGGCGATCTTAAGCCCAAACGAGTCCTCCATCCACACCCCAAAAACCAGGTTGATGATCTCGTTGGCGGCGCTGACCAGTAACCCCACCGCAAGACCCAGGAGGGCAAGCCGGTAGGTCAACACCGAACTCAGGTTTTGCAGGAAAGCCGGATTTGCCCTGTCAGGGTCTGGGTCACGCGGCAGGAGCCATGCCAGCGCCAGCGTAGCCGCAGTTCCCAGCAGGAACAGCAACGGAAAAGGCGCCAGCCAGCCCAGGCGGGCAATCAGAAAACCCATCACCGGAACGCCGATGAAAAACGCCATTGACCAGGAGTACTCGGTGATGGCGATCACTCTGCCGCGCCGCTGATACAGCACCCGATCCCCTAAATAGGCTTGCATGGAAGGATCGAAAACATATTTGCCAAGCATGGCGATAATCAGGGTCATCACGAACACGGGGTAGGTGGGCAAAATGACGACCAGACCGGTGCCCAGGGTGAACAGAAGCAGCCCCAAAATCATGCCTGTTTTTCGACCGCGGCTATCTGCCACCGAACCCAGGAAGGGACCGATCACTCCCACCAATGAACGGGCGGTCACTGCCAGAGCCATCGCAGGCAGGTCCACCCCCAAGCCTCGCCCGAAGACCGCCAGATAGGGGTATATCATGCGGTGCATGGTGTTCAGCGCAGTGCGCATCAGGGTAAAAGCCAGGGTTTGAAAGCGGATGGTGTGCTTCAAGGTTGGAGCTGGTTTCAAGGGTCGAGGCGCTCGAACTGGAAGACCCAGCGTGCGAACTGGAGAGCAGCCAGGAGGGTTAAGCTCAGCAAGCCGGCAAAGAAAATCTGGATGCGCCAGGAATCTGAGGTGATAATCGGCGAGGCTGGGTGCATCACGTCCTGGGTGTTGGTCAGCGCCAGCAGCAGGGACGCAAAATAAACGATATTCACCCCCGAAGCCCAGGCGGGAGCTGCCAGCAGCGCCGCGCCTGCCTGGAACAGCAGCCCGACGACGGCAAAGACTATCGCCAGACGCCATCGTGGTTCAGCCAGGAAAAGCCCGTTCCAGTTGGTCTGCATTGCCCACAATGAAACCGGGATATAGGTGATCCAAAAGAATAAGCCGGTGCGTCCAAGGGCGCGCGACCATCCGTTCAACCTTTCGCGGCGTAAAATCAAGCCTGCCAAGCCAGATACGGCTGCTGCCAGAAAAGACGCCAGGGCAGCCCAAACCCAGGCGCCATGCACATAGACCACACGCACGTTGGCTCCCAGGGATTTCTCTGCCGGACCAAGAACAGCCAAAGCGACAACGCCGACCAAAGCCAGGGCGAACCAGAGCAAGGGAGATTTTAACCTGACAGGTTTCATCAGACTCCCTTATGCGAACGGTCTTGCAGATTCTGCCAGCCGCGCCCCAGGAATATGGCTGCCAGAAGCAAGAGGATAACCTGAAGCATAAAATATGCCTGGATGCCGGAGGCGTTGGATTGAAAAATGGGCGACTCAGGGTGAAGCACCGTCTGGACCCCCTGTATGCCAACGATAAGCGCCGGCGCGAAAATCAGGTTCGCCAAAGAGGTCCACACCAGGGGGAAGAATGACAAACCAATCTGGAGCAGCAAGCCCACGACGGCAAAGTTGAGCGGCAGACGAAAGCGCGGCTCATCCAGGAAGAGACCATTCCAATTCGCCTGCATCACATAGAGCGACATGGGGAGAAACAGCACCCAGAAGGACAGAGCGCTACGCCCCAGCCCGCGCGACCAGACATGCAAAATCCGCCGACGGGTCATCAGCCCGGCTAAGCCCGCCAGCGCCGCCAAAACAAAGGTGATCATGGCTGCCCACACCCAGGCGCCATGAAAATAGACCACCCGAGAATTCAGCCCCAGGGTCTTTTCCAGAGGGGCAAAAAGCGCCACCAAAACAGCCCCGGCGAGGAACGCCCCAAACCACACCATCCAAGACCTGTTCACAGCCTGGAATTTTACCCCATCTTGGCAGTAAAGGGCGAGGTTAAACCGAGGTTGGCTGGTCGCCATCTCGCCTTGAGAAGTTGCAACTGTAAAGGTTCGGGGCGTGAGAGGCAATCCCAAATTTTTAAGATTGGGCTGATCAGAGGGTATATCCGTATTGAAAGAATACCCTTATAATTAAAAAGCATTATCCTTGAACACAACAAACAAGGAGGGGCAATGAATGCTCTACGCCGTATTCTCGGTGTGTTGGTCATGATTGCAGGAATCCTTGGTCTTTTAATCAGTCTCGCCGGTTTGGTGGGGGTCTGGGTGGTGAGACCCAACATCGCCGGTTATGTCAACTCTCTTGTCAGCACGCTCAATACCAACATTGATACCAGCCAGCAGGTGATGCAGGTTACCTGGGAAGCCTTAGGGGCTACGGTTGATAGCGTGGATGCGCTTTCGTCCATGCTGGATGCCACAGCCACCTCAGTGGAGGATACCCAGCCGGTGCTGGATCAGGTCAACGTTCTGCTCGGCGAGACATTGCCTGCGACCTTCGACTCAGCCGTCACCTCCCTCAACACCGCTCAGGATGCCGCTGAAGTGTTGGACGGGGCGATCAAGTCGCTGGACACCTTTCGCTTCCTGCTGAGCAGCGCGCCTCTGGTGGGCAGTTTCGTCGAGAAACCTGATCAGCCTTACAACCCGGAGCAATCCCTGGCAGATTCTTTGGGAGACCTGGCTTCCAACCTGGAAGGACTGCCGGATATGTTCACCGAGATGGCGGCAAATATGGACAAAGCCGATGACAACCTGCAAACCATCCAGACCAACCTGGACACCATGTCGCTTGGCGTGGGGATGATCTCAACCAGCCTTCGGGAATATCAGGGGATGATCAGGCAATCTCAGGCATCCATGGATAACGTGCGGACCATCCTGACCACCATCCAGGAGAACCTGCCCAACATCCTCAATGGGGTTGCTATCGCTTTGAGCCTGTTTTTCTTCTGGCTGTTGGCGGCTCAGGTGGTGATCTTCAGCCAGGGCTGGGAGCTTTATCAGGGCACCGCAGGGCGCATGGAGGGCGGCGAAAGCGAGGTTTCGTAATCCATCGGCGCTCAGACCACCGCCAATTTCACACACCATTTTGATTCGGAGGTTTCTATGGCGTTCACACTTGACACGACCCTTGGCGAACTGCTCAAAGAGCCGCAGGCGAAAGCGGTGATTGACCAGTATCTGCCCGGGCTCTCTGGCAACCCAATGTTGGCTATGGTGCAGGGTATGTCGCTCAACACGATACTGGCGATGCCGCAAGCTGCCCAATTCGGGTTGACCAAAGAGAAGGTCGAAGCCATTCTGGCAGAGATCAACGCCCGACTCTAAGCCAGAGGTCGGCGGGCAGATTTATCGGAGATCAGCCGCTTTTTCCAGTTATATCATCGCTGATCGTTGCATCAGGCGAGAATCTCAACCCGGGGCGACAGACAGGGCTGTTTGCGAAACGTCCTGCCTCGCTGATTATCTATTCCTATTCCCTGGAGGGCTATGCCGCTCAACCTTAATTTAATCCGCAGTCAGTTTCCCGCGCTTCAGCGTCCCGATATATTCCTGGATAACCCCGGCGGGACTCAGGCGGCTCGAACGGTCATCGAGCGCATCAACGCTTACCTGGTTGAACACAACGCTAATCACGGGGGCGCGTTCCGCACCAGCCGCGACTCGGACGCAGTGCTGGATGAGGCGCATCGCGCTCTGGCTGATTTCTACAACGCCGCCTCGCCGGATGAAATCGTCTTTGGCAACAACATGACCAGCCTGACTTTCGCCGTCAGCCGCTCCATCGCCCGGACGTGGCAGCCCGGGGATGAGATTGTGGTCACCCGCCTGGATCACGACGCCAACATCACCCCCTGGGTGATGGCGGCTGAGGACAGGGGGTGTAGCATCCGCTGGGTGGATTTCCACCCCGAGGATGGCACCTTGAATCTGGAATCTTTCCAGGAGGCATTGGAAGGACGACCTCGCCTGGTGGCTTTTGGCTACGCCTCCAACGCCCTGGGGACGATCAATCCCGTCGCCAGGCTGGTGAAGATGGCGCACGAGGCTGGCGCCTGGGTTTATGTGGACGCGGTGCAGTACGCCCCTCACGGACCGATTGATGTCCAGGCGCTGGGTTGCGACTTTCTGGTTGCCTCGAGTTACAAATTTTTTGGTCCACATGTCGGCGTGCTTTATGGCAAATACGAGTTATTGGAAGAACTGACCGCCTACAAAGTGCGCCCTGCGCCGAAGGATCCGCCGGGTAAATTCGAAACTGGCACCCAAAACCACGAGGGCATCGCCGGGGCGTTGGGCGCCATAGAATATCTGGAGTGGGTGGGTGAGACCTTTGGCAGCGAATACTCTGAGAAGTACGCCGGGCGCTACGATGGGCGTCGGTTGCGCCTGAAACAAGCCCTGGCAGCCATCCGCGCTTATGAGTATGAACTCTCCCGTTCTTTGTTGGATGTGCTGGAAGAGACGCCCGGGGTGACAGTCTATGGTCTGACCGATCGGCGCAGGTTGGAGGAGCGGGTGCCGACGGTAAGCTTCAGGCTAAAGGGCTGGCATTCGCGCCAGGTGGCGGAGAGGCTGGGAGATGAGGGGATATACGTTTGGGATGGGAATTATTACGCCCTGGCGGTCACCGAACGGTTGGGGTTAGAGGCGAGTGGGGGGATGGTGCGGGTGGGAGCGGTGCACTATAACACGCTGGAGGAGGTGCGCCGGTTTGGGCAGGCGCTGGGGAGGGTTGTATCCGGATAGAAATCGGTTTGGGTTATCCCCTGCCCATCAGCGAACCTCTATCGAATATTCCTGGCGGATTTCACCAATGGTCACAATGACTGTGCCAATGCCTTCCGCTTCGCCTACTTCCCAGTTCCAAGAGCAAAGACCTTCAGAATCGGCGACGATTGAACCGGTTCCCGGTGCCTGAGAGAGTTTGCCATCCGGGGCAATGTATTCCAGGGTGCAGATTTACACCACATCGGTGCGCATCCGCTACTCAGCCTGCCCCCCAGCCAAAACCACGCTTGGGCGAAAAAGGGCTCTATAACCCGTTACATGACACGCTTCAGTCTGTGGACTTTCCGTCGCGCTGACCTGCAAACGGGTATATTCCAACACTGGCTCGGTCAGAACAGACGGCACGCCGGAATATTTGTTGACGGAAGGTTCTTGCAGCACCATTTTATCGTTGCAGTGCTCGCCTTGAAACGAACGCAGGAAGACGGTCTCATAAACGTAATCATAAGATACCACCCGAATCCAAATGCGCCCATCCTGCAGGTAATAATCTCCCCTGAAGGCTTTCGGGTTTTCACGCTGAAACCAACGCTCGAGATCAGACCAGATTTCCGTGATGGGAGCCGCCTCGAAGCAGGCTAAGTTTGCATACAGCACCACCCCATCTGGATAGAAGCGATAGAGCTTGTAGCACCGCTCATCCGCAGATCCATCTATGGAAACTGCGGAGATGAAGACGCCCTCCAACCCGCCCAGGCTACTCCCCTCTGGCGGCGTTGCGGTTGCCAGCTCCTGCGGCAGCGGCAAGGGTGTGGCAGTTTGCAGGATACCCATCCGGTAACACGCCTGGACAGGCAAGAATGCCAGTATAAGGAGCAACAGGATAAACGGCTTCATCCGCATCCTCAGTAAGTTGATAAAACCTCATATCTTGCGAGAATCAGACCCTTTATGAGCGGAGCTAAAAAAAGGCTGCTCATAGGGGAAACCCGGAGGCTTTGTTTCGAACCTGACCCCGATTTTATACAGGACAAATTGTATCAGGTATTTGTGACATTATGCCCTATCTATCCCGGTTTGATTTTGCTAAAATCGTGTTCAAAGCCTGGATTTTCAGGGTTTCAGGTATTTAATCTGTTTAGAGGAGGCAGACAGGTGAGCATCGATTCCAAAGAGATCACCAGCGAAGTCAACGACCAGACACCTGTGAACAATGAACCAACCTTAGACTTGCAACCCCTCGAAAAAATCCTCCAAGAGTATCAAGGCATCAAAGGAGCAGTTATACCCATTTTGCAGCACATTCAAGAAGCATATGGATACCTGCCCAAGGAAATCTTGAAGATCGCCTCGAAAAGAACCGGAATTCCCCTGAGCCAACTCTACGGCGTCGCCACCTTTTATGCCCAGTTTCGCCTCACCCGCCGCGGACGGCATCTCATCCGCATCTGCGACGGCACCGCCTGCCATGTGCGCGGCGCAGAGA
>JBBIPD010000147.1:3143-7458 GCA_037443025.1 Chloroflexota bacterium | reverse complement strand
TGGATCGAAGACCACCTCTTCTTTTCCGGTCAGTTTCTCCTCGATTTTGCGCACGATGAGTTCCAGATGTCTGGCATGGGCGACGTAATCCAGGTCGTCCGCCGGGATGGTGAGCACCGGGCACAGGGCAAAATGCTGAATCCAATCCTCGTAAAGCGCATTCAACTGGGCGAGATACTCCGGGGTGATTTGACGCTCGTAGTCGCGCCCGCGCTGGTTGATACGGTGCATTAAAGTTGCGACCGAAGCCCGCAAATACACCACCAGGTCTGGGGGCGGTAGAAACTCGATTAACACCTGATAAAGTTCACGGTAGGTGTTGTAATCGCGGTCAACAATCAGACCCTGATTATAAAGGTTCCTGGCGAAAACCTCGGCGTCTTCATAGACGCTGCGATCCTGAATTACCGAGGTGGGATGCTCAATCAACTGGCGATGGGCGCGCAAGCGGCGGGTTAGAAAATACACCTGGGAATGAAAAGCCCAGGTGCGCATGTCCTGGTAAAAATCTGCCAGGTAGGGATTGGCAGCCTCTGGTTCGAAGAACGGTTGCCACTTAAGGTAATCGCACAATAAGCTAACCAGGGTTGATTTGCCAACCCCGATATTGCCAGCAACCGCAATAAATTTCTTCATAAAAGCTCCTGTTTGGCTCAATAAATCGGTTTGTTAGCCAACGTTCGGATGAACAATCTCAGCGGGTCTCGTTTGGAGTTAAAAATGCCACCGTACGTCCGTCGTCTTCGTTATCCATGATTAATTCCAAATGATGCCCGGCTCGGAAATCTGACACCCTGATCAGGCGCAGACACTCGCATAAATCGTCGTAATCTGGATCGAACTCTTCGATGACGTTGGGGGTGTTGTAAAAGAATTCATGATTGAACAGCACGTCTTCGTCTTCGAGGTAAATTGCCAGGGGAAATATCTCCGATTCCACCAGGTCCTGGAAGAAATGGGTGCCGAAGGATGCTTCCGGAGCAGAACCAATCCCCTTGCCCGCCAGTTCAATCAGGGCGCGGGTGTTGTAGATATCTCCGTAACCGATATGGATGCCGAGGTCTGGGTTTGATGTGCCCCACCGACCAGGTCCCACACAGATAAAGGACTTACCCGCCAGGATTTTATTCAGCCGCGAGATTTCCTGCACCAGGGCGGCTCGCGTGGCGGGCGTTGGCAGGTTGAAGTACCCCTCTGGTGTGACGAACAAAACGTACTGAATGCCGGAGACGCGTCCGCGTGGCGCCATGCGCAGAGTGGAAAAGACGATGTCTTCAGTAGAAATGTTCTTGGGCAGGCGAACGTCAATTTCTTTGATGTGGCTCTGTGGGCGACACTGCAACAGGGTGATTTTCACTTCCGGTTGCGGGTCCATCGGGTTGATCACCTGGACGGTGAATTCGGTGTCCACGGGTGAGCGATAGCTTTGCTCCAGCAAATGGAGCATGTGCCGCATGCGGGCAGCAAACGGGGTGCGACGCAAAAGCCCATCGAAAGTCAAAACCAGTTGCTGCGTCCCCCCTTCGAAAATGGTCGAATGCAGGGGAGTCAGGTAGCCTCCCTGGTCGAGTTGCACCAGATAGCGCAAGGGCGGATAGTGGGAATCCAGCACTTCTTCGACCGGGAGCGATGCGAACCTGTTCTTCTCGAGGTCAATTAAGTCCACATATTTTTGGGAATAACGCCTTATCTCTTTGGCGGAGGCGGCAGGATGAAGCAGGGGGTGACTCAGGGCGACCAGGCGGGGGTAATCGTTGCCTACCCGTTCCACTGCCCGCGTGCCAAGCCCCCATACCAGCCGCAGAAAACCATCTTCGCGGTGAATCTGGGGCGACCAGCGGTAGAGGTTGCGACTGAATGCGACCCCCGCAGCGTGGGGGAGGTGGTATTTGTTATGGCGCTCTCCCTGGACGACCTGAATCAGAATCGCCATGCGTTCGTCGTAATCCTGAAGCCCCCTGGCGCGACGGTACAGGAGGGCGTCTGGGTTGAAGATGCTGGCATAGATGCGGATGATGGATCGGGTCAGGTCTCGCAGGTTTTGTTCCAGCGAACCCTGGTTGGGGCAGAAATGACTCTCGTACTTCCCGGCGAAGGATGTGCCGAAGTTGTCCTCCAGGAGGCTGGAAGAGCGGACGATGATCGGCTTGCGTCCAATCTGATCCAACAAGCCATGCAGGGCTTCGATGATGTCAGCCGGGAGGTGACCGTCCAAAAAACTGCCTTGCAGAATTGGATATTCGGCGCGAATCTGCTCCTCGCTCTTGTATTTTTGGTCTGCCCAGTGCATCAGCCCATTGAGCGACATGAAATCATAGGTCAGGTCGGCGCCGATGTAATATGACTCGGGGATATTCAGACAACTGCGAATCTCGTCGTCCCCTGCCTCCATCAAGATGCGGGCTGCCAGCAGAATCCCGGCGGATTTACCGCCGATTTTCCCCGGACCGATCTTGCGGTCTCGAATCTGCGCCAGGTCGGCGAAGGTGAACCAGTCTTTGGCGATATTCACATAAGCCAACTGGTCGCTGATCAGGGTGCGGATGAGCACCACCTTGATCTCCTGCAGGCGCGCCTCCGCCTGGGCGCGTTCCTCCGGCGGCAACTTCTCGATTGCCATTGCCTGGTCGAACAGCATACTTTGCGGGGCAAGCTCCGGGTTGAACGAGATGAGCAGGTCCTCGTGGGCGCCTCGCTCGCTTAATACTTCGCGGATAATCTGCTCGAACAACTCAT
Organism: Chloroflexota bacterium; assembly: GCA_037443025.1. Lineage (GTDB taxonomy): Bacteria > Chloroflexota > Anaerolineae > Anaerolineales > UBA4823 > JAQBDA01. The sequence goes on along the minus strand of JBBIPD010000147.1, from coordinate 4,722 downwards.
AAGGCAGGTTATAGGCGAAGTAAAAATCGGTCAGGTAGTCCCTCACCCGCGTCAGGCGCAGCTCCCAGACGTCCGAAGGTTCCTCGGTGAACGGATTTTGCAGACCCTCCAGGGCTTGAGAGCGGATGGCTTTATCGCGCACTTCCGCCTCGAAGGACTGGGGATCAATCACACCCCGCGCAAAAAGCTCGCGGCGCATGCGTGCCCGAATCCTGGTGCTGAGAATCGGATACTGCGCCAATGAAAGGTAAATGTTCAGGGTGCGTTCGCCGGAAGGCGGCGGAAGGGTCATTTTACGGCTAACCCTGACTTTCCAAGACAGAAGGGGCTGAAATCTACCTGGGCGAGAGCAGGCAAAGTCGGGATTTCTAAGGGGGGAGTATACCGTGATTTCTGAAAATCAGACGTGTTGAATCTTGCGTATCGGCTCCAGGAAGATGCGGGTGCGCTCATCTTTGGGATGGGAGAAGATTTGCTCGGGCGTTCCTTCTTCAACGATAACCCCGTGATCAATATACATAATCCGATCGGCGACATCCGCAGCAAAGCCCATCTCGTGGGTCACCACCACCATGGTGGTGCCTTCCAGGGCGATTTGCTTCATGACATCCAGCACCTCGCCAATCAGCTCCGGGTCCAGCGCCGAGGTGGGCTCATCGAAAAGCATGACGCTTGGTTCCATCGCCAGGGCGCGGGCGATGGCAACCCGCTGTTTTTGCCCTCCAGATAAACGAATCGGGTGAACGTCTCGCTTATCGAGCAAGCCGACTTTTTCCAGGTATTTCTCTCCCCTGGCGATGGCTTCCTCCTGGGGCATTTTCTTGACGGTAACCAGCCCCTCGATGACGTTGCCCAGGGCTGTCATATGCGGGAAGAGGTTGAATTCCTGAAAAACCATGCCCATTTTCAGGCGGATTGCCAGCACCTTTTGCCTGTCCAGCCGGACTCCCGGGGCTGCAGTCACAGATTGGTCGCTGACCGTGATTGTGCCCGAAGAAGGCTCTTCCAGGAAATTCAGGCAGCGCAGCAGGGTGCTCTTGCCCGAACCGCTGCGCCCGATGAGCACCAGCACTTCCCGTGGATGCACCTCAAAGGAGACCCCTTTGAGGACGTGCAACATACCGAACCATTTATGCAGGTCTTTGACCTGAATCAGAGGTTTATCGTTCATACGCATGCGCCAAACGTCGCTCCAGGCGATTTTCCAGCCAGGAGGAGATAATTGTCAAAATCCAGTATAACGCCGCCGCTAAAAGGAACATTTCCATGAATCGGCTGTCTTTGCGCGCCAATCGGTTGGCGCGATAGGTGATTTCCCAGATGCCCATCACCGACACCAGGGCTGAATCCTTCTGCATGGCGATAAATTGATTGCCGATATCCGGGATGATGATGCGCACTGCTTGAGGCAGGATGATGCGCCGCATGGTTTGCCAGGGGGTCATCCCGATTGACAGGGCAGCCTCGCGTTGACCAAAGGCGATGGATTGGATGCCAGCCCGGAATATCTCTGTCATGTAAGCCCCATAATTCAAGCTGAGCGCCAGGATGCCGGATTGAATGGCGCTGAGGGTGAACA
>JBBIPD010000147.1:0-3133 GCA_037443025.1 Chloroflexota bacterium | reverse complement strand
CCCAGCGCTCTGAACCCCTGCCCAATCTGAGGTAATCCCAGATAAATCAGATAAATCTGGATGAGCAATGGCGTGCCGCGGATAGCCGAGACGTAGAAACCGGATACTCCCTGGGCAATTGCGTTATGGGAAAGGCGCCCCAGAGCGCCCAACAAAGCCAGCACGGTCGCGATGGCGATAGAAACCAACGAGACCCAGATGGTGACCGGAACGCCCAACAGGACGAAGTAGTAATGTTCAGCCACGTATTTCGGGTCGAAATTGAGCAGAATCAAGAAACCCAGCAGGGCGATAAACAGGGCAAGCCAGACGATGCCGATCTTGATTTCATGGATCAGCCGCGCTCTTCGTTGGTGGGCAAGCAGGTCCAGACCCATCTGCAGATGGGGATCTGCTGGGTCACTGGGTTGGGGTTGAAGTGGATTGGTTGCCATGTTCAACTCCTGGAGGATAAAAATGAAAGGGGTGAGACGATAGCGCGTCTCACCCCGTTTCGAGTGTCAATTCTATTTAAACTGGTCAAGCGAGTTGATGTCGAATTTGCTGGCGGCGGTGGTCAGGTCCACCCCGTAAAATTGCTGGGAGAGCTTGAGCAGGGTGCCGTCGGCGTGCATTTGTTGGATAATCTCGGTGACCTTGTTGACGAAAGAGACCGGGTCCTTGCTATGGGATTTGTCAATCGCAGCAGCAAGGTACTCAAAGTACACCGGGTCGCCCAAGGGTTTGAGTGGCAATCCATCCGCAATTGCGCCTTGTCCGGTGGGCAGAGCGGTCAGGACCGCATCCAGGCGCACCCCGTCGCCAAGAGCCAGGTCCTGCAAAGCGTTGAGGTCGGTTTCGTAACCGGTGAACTGGACATCCTTGACAACATAGTCTATCGTTTCCCCTGGGATAGTGAGCGTGCCAGCCAGGTAGAAGTCGTAAGTGCAGCCCGTGCAGGCGCCAACCTTCTTTCCGGAGAGGTCAGAGGGTTGGGTGAAGGTGGTGTTGTCTTTGTGGACGAAGAATTGAGCCGGGGTGGTGTAGTATGGCTGGGTGAAATACAGTGCCTGCATGCGTTCGGGAGTGATGGTCATTGATCCAACGCTGATATCCCAGCGGTCTGCCCATTTGCCGCTGACGATCAGAGTCCAGTCAGGGGTGATGAAGCAGGCTTCAACGCCCAGGCGTTTTGCAATTTCAACCGCGGTGGAGATGTCGAAGCCTTCCAGCTCATTGGCAGTTCGCAGGTCGGAGGGGCACTTGGTATTTGCCAGGCGTTGCACGCCTTCGACCAGTTGCGACTGTGGCGGGTAAGCCGGATCGGTCGAGACAATCAAATAGCCGCGGCTCTGTATCTCGGCTAATTTGTCTGCGGCTGGTTGGGTTGCTGCGCCGCCGCAGGCTGTAATAATCAGGCTGAGAGTCAGCAGGAGCGCAAAAACAGGGGCGAGCTTTTTCATGAGTGTTCCTCCTCAGACATATCTGGCTTAATCGTTAGTTGCTGCTTACTTATCCAAACAGGCAATTGGCTGATTTTCACCTCCTTCGGTAATGATATTAGGGTGCGGTTCGCTGCTCTGACGCGGATTGATGTTTGAGAACATCGTCTCCCGCAGCGACTAACTGCCCAGATGCATGGGCATAATCACATGGACAAAGTTGTCTTCGCCCACGGGACGGATCACCCCTGGGCTGGTTTCGGAGGTTGTCTCCAGGGCAACGTTTGGCGTTTTGATCACATCCAACACTTCGCGCAGGAAGCGGACATTGAAAGCAATGAGCTGATCTTTCCCTTCAACCGTGGCGTCAACCACGGTTTGGTTATAACCGGTTTCCTCCGATTGACCGGTGATCTCCACCTTCCCGGGTTGCATGGGTTCGCCCGCCAGGATGTTCACCCGGGCGATATGAGAGCCTTCCCGTGCAAAGATCTCCGCTTGCTTGCAGGCTTTGAGGAATGCGCTGGTGGACAGCACCACTCGGGTGTTATAGCGTTGAGGGACGAGCTGTTCCAGGTCGGGATAGGCGCCTTCGATGAGTTGGGAGACTAGCTCGGCGTCTTTGGTGCGGAAAATGACCTGACCCCGACCAGGCGGCATTACCATGCTGACAATTTGCTCGCCGTCTGCTGAGATGCGCGCCAGCTCGACCAACGCTCTCGCCGGGATGACGGCGCTGATTGGGCGGCTGACGGGGGACGAGAGGTCCGCTCTGCGGATCGAGAGGCGAAAGCCATCCGCGGCGGAGAGGGTGATGCGGTTGCCCTGGGCGCTTATCTGGACGCCGGTCAAGATGGGGCGGGCTTCATCCGTGGAGGCGGCGAGAGCCACCTGTTGAATCATCTCTTTAAAATCGGCGACATTGATTTGCAGGCTGCCTTCCAGGTCTGGCACCGGCATGGGCGGGAATTCCTGAGCGTCTATGCATTTCAGGTCGGTGTTTGATGCGCCGCAGCGGACATTGAGCGTCTGGGTGCGCACGTTGAGAGCCATATCCACCTGTTTCTCGGTCAGCGTCCCGACCAGCTCGGTAAAGGTGCGCGCCGGGACGGTCGTGGAGCCTTCTTCCTGGATTTTTGCTCCAATCCAGCAAGTGATGCCCAGTTCAAGATTGGTGGCAGACAATCGCAGCCGACCTTCATCCGTGGCGACCAGTACATTGGATAGCACGGGCAGTGTGCTGCGAGTGGATACAGCTCTTGAGACGATGCTCAGACCATGAGCGAGATTTTCTTGCAAGACAGATACTTTCATCGGGAGCTCTCTTCAGTTAGAATGGTCATTGTAAATAGAGTATACAACGAGGGTGGGTTTTTGCCAAGAAATTCATCGTCCATCAGGGTTGGGGTTGTTTTTCGGAATTATAATTAGCCCTCGATGTATTTACTCACCTGGCGCTTGACCTTTGTCGCGATATGACCTATCGTTTTATTCGTTGTTTGATCAATTTCTTGATGAAACTCCTCGCCCATGTGGATGTAGAAGGGATTGAGAATTTACCCGCCACAGGCGGCTATATCGTGGTTGCCAATCATCTGGGGCGAATGGATATTCCGTTGGTTTATTATCTGCTCAAGCGGGACGATGTGATTCTGCTGGTGGCGGAGAAATACCGTCAGATCGCCCTGCGTGATTATGGCATCGCTGTGGTG
>JBBIPD010000146.1:0-7480 GCA_037443025.1 Chloroflexota bacterium | reverse complement strand
AAAAAGCGTCCTGACCGTCTCTACTATTTTAGATGGCGAATTTGGGCTGAGCGACGTCTGCCTGGGTGTGCCGGCGATTGTTGGAGAGGCTGGGGTAGAGAGGATTTTGAGCGTGGAGCTTTTGACAACTGAACAGGCTGCTTTAGAACGCTCTGCTGAGGTGCTTAGAGAAGCGATCGCCCAGATTAAGGTGACAGAATAGATTGCTCATTGAAATCAATAGAGACTTGCGTGGAGCTTTTCTCCAAAGATGCTATTTCTTGCCATAAACAGGAATCAGCGCGCCCTGGATGGGGCTGGCGTCTTCAGACGCCAGGAATAAGATGACCCGCGCCATGGCTTCTGGTGTTACCCAGAGGTTGAAATCTGCCTCAGGCATTGCCTGGCGGTTCTGGGGAGTATCAATGATGCCAGGGATGATTGCGTTGACGTTGATGTTTTGTCGTTTGTACTCTTCTGCCATGCTCTCTGTCAGTCGGGCAACTGCGCTTTTCGAAGCGCCATAGGCGGCGCTGTTTGCAGATCCCTTCAGCGCAGAAGAGGCGGCGATATTGATGATTTTTCCCCGTCCCTGGCGAAGCATGACCGGGATAACCGCCTGGGAGGTAATAAAGACTGAGCGCGCGTTCAGGTTCATCATAAAATCCCAGACATCCACCGGGGTGGCGTGGACAGGCGTGCCAGCCCGATAACCGCCTACCGTGTTGACCAGCACATCAATCCTGCCGAAGTGTTGGAGTGCCTTTTCTACCATCTGGGCGACAGCCTGGGGATCGGTCACATCCACGCCTTCAATCATGAGCAGATGTTGAGATTCGCCGCCCTCGGGCGTGATATTGGCGGCAATCTTCGAATGGTCCACGGCTATCACTTTAGCGCCCGCCGAAAGAAAAACCTGCACCACTGCCCGACCAAGGTTACCACCCCCGCCTGTTACCAGAGCGACCTGACTGCTGAAATCGTACATGAGAACATTTCCTTTCCGGTGATTTTTTATGCTGCGTTCCAGGGGTTGACGCTGGGACGGATCACCAACGGCTCAAATGTCACTTCTGGCGGGCTGATTGCCAGCCAGCGGACAACCTCTGCCACCTGTTCCGGCTGCATCATGCGCTGGATCACTTCAACCGGCACCTGTTCGTCCCATATTGGGGTTTGGGTGTTGCCGGGGCAGATGACATGCACCCGAATTTTGCGTTTCTTGCCTTCCAGCGCCAATACCTGGCTCAAACCGATCAATCCATACTTGGATGCGCTGTAAGCCGCGCATCCCGGGTAAGGCTCGATGCCAGCAACCGAGCTGATATGGATGATTTGCCCACCCTCTATGTACTGCCAGACGGCTTTGGATACCACGTAAGCCCCGGTCAGGTTGATGCTGATGGTCTCGTCCCAAAGCTCGCTGCTGGTCTTCTCAAAGGGCTGCATTTTGAAAATACCCGCAGCGTGGACGAGCAAATCCAGTTTACCTGAAGGAGGCAGTGAGTCGCGGATGAACAATTCAACCGCCAGCGCATCTCGCACGTCGAGCGCTCCCGTCCATGCCTGTCCGCCTGCCTGGCGAATTTCATCCGCGACTTCTTCGATGAGCGTCTTACGCCTCCCGATTAGCCCTAACCGGAAACCCTCTCTGGCAAGAAGGCGAGCAGTTGCCAGACCTATACCTGAGCCAGCGCTGGTGATGATCGCAGTCTTCATGCTTTTTGTCTCAGAGGCAATGCCTGTATCTGGCGTGCCAGGGAGAAATCCTTCTCGGTTATCCCCCCTGCGCTATGGGTGGTCAGGGTGACCGTCAGCTTGTTGTAGCCGTGTATCAAAATATCTGGATGGTGACCAGCTGCCTCTGCCTGTTGCCCAATCGCGCCCACCATCAAAACTGCGTGAGCAAAAGAGGGCAACTGGAAAGTTCGTATCAGGGCGTTATCTTTTAGCTCCCAATCCTGGAGCGTCTTGAGGTTATTTTGGATTTCGATGTCGCTTAATTTTTCTGGCATATTAATAAAGCTCCTGGTTCGAAACCCGATTGATGTGTTGCATGAATTCACGCCGAAGTTCTAGATCGGTCTTGAACTCGCCCCGCAATGTCTGGGTGACCATGCGGGTATCGGCTTTTTTGACCCCGCGTAAAGTGGCGCACATGTGGGCGGCTTCCACCACCACTGCAACGCCGCGCGGATGTAAAGTTTCTTCCAGAAAATCGGCAATCTGATTGGTGAGCCGCTCTTGCACCTGCAAACGACGCGAAAACATATCCACAATCCGGGGGATTTTGGATAATCCCACCACTTTTCCGTCTGGCAGGTAGGCGACATGCGCCTTGCCCACGAATGGCAGCATATGGTGTTCACACAGGCTTTGCAGTTCGATATCTTTTACCAGTACAAGTTCACTGTAGTCAACGTCAAAAATGGCGTTGTTTATCAGCGCCACCGGATCGGTCTCGTAACCGGCAAGCAATTCGCGATACATCTTGCGCACCCGGCGGGGCGTATTCAGCAGACCGTCTCGTTGAGGATCTTCTCCAAGATTGAGCAGAAGTTCCCAGATTGCCCCTTCAATCGCCTGGTCTGCTTCTGTTTGCGGGGTTGAGACCAGAGCGGCTGCCAGTTGGGGGTTCGCAATCAGATTGGGACGTTCCATTTCCTCCAACTCAAATATCTCGCTGGGGGTGTAAATATTTTTGCCATTACCGTTATTCATGATTGTCTCCTTATAAACTATTTTTCATACCCAGGGCGCCAGCATCGGGCTGATTTGCCTGAAGCGTTAATTAGGCTACCTGACTGTTTTATCTTATGCGTCGCGGGAAGCGATAAATTGATTATTGGCGGTTTCCCATAATTGAACGGACGCCAATGAACCCCCTAATTGGGGTTGGAATTGGTCGTAAAGGAATGCGGCAATATTCTCTCCGGTAGTTGGGTGATCGGCGAAATAGGCAATGTCTCGGTCGAGATAGGTGTAATCCAGGGGAGATAAGATCTCCTGGGCGACCTGATCCAGGCAAGCCAGGTCATAAGCGGTCTCAGTCATATGATCGAGACGCCCCTCAACATTGACCAGAGCAATGTAGGTGTGACCATGTGGGTCAGGGCGATTGCACTTACCGTAAATGAGGTTGTTTTCTTCGGGGGATATATGTGGGCTGTTCAGCCGATGGGCGGCATGGAAGCGATATCGCCTTCCGAGACGATACAGGTCATCCCCGGTGAGATATTCGGCATAGAAATCGGGGGTCTCCCAGACCCGCACCCAGTAGGAAAGAGGTTCAAGGTGAGCGATGTAGTTAGCGATGGTTTCGGTAACCACGTTTATATTGGCAAACTCGGGCAGGTCCAGGGAGAGGTTGCGGTGGTCGAAGGTTTTCCAGAGTTGCGAGTCGATATCTGCTTCAGGCGGCAGCGCGATTTCTACCCGATAGTTATGCCCATGCCCGGTTGGGTTATTGCATATGCCGTATCGCCTGCGATTCTCTTCGGAGTTTAGTTTTGGAGCGTGGGTGCGGTGGGCTGCCGAGAAAGCGCCACGCACAATCCGGTAACTTTTGTCATGTTCCACCAATGCAGCATCCTCGTCCATCTCCGCCAATTCCAACGATTTGAGCCGGACTTCGGGTGGCAGATGAAGCTGTAAATCCTCCCACAGCATTTGGCTGACTGCTACGGTGTTGGCGTCAATCAATCCAAGGGAGTTGTTCAGGTTGCGGTGATCGTACCTGTCTAAAACCTGATTGACGATTTTTTTAAGGGTGACGATATTGATGAGCATGCCGGTGTGAGGGTCAATATCTCCCCTGACGCCTGCCCAGCCATAGAAGTTGTTTCCATGAAGCTTGCCATTGGAAAGCTGGCGGGAGGCGGAGAATTCGAAACGGCGTAAAGTTGTTATCTTCATCTCTGCTCACTCATACCTGGGCTAACCGAATAAACATATCGGCAGTACGCTGCCAGGTCATTTTTTCAGCGTATTTCCGACCGTTGGCGCCATAAAAAGCGCGGCGTTTGTCATCGCCCAACAGGCTGCAAATTGCGGCAGCCAATGCCTCCGGGTCTTCTGGCGTTATGACCAGCCCGCTGTCAGCGCTGCGCACCATATCCGGCATGGATGCAGCATCTGAGACCACCAGGGGGCGAGATGATGCCATGCTTTCCAAACATACGTTTGCAAAGGCGTCCTGGATGCTTGGATGGGTGAAAACATGGCAGCCCTTGAACTCCGCTACCACCCGTTGACGATCGTTGATGTCACCCAGCCAGGTGATATAGGGTTCTGCGCCTACCTCCCGGCTGAGACGGTGCAAATTCTCCCATTCGAAGCCCCCGCCCACGACCCGGATTTCAATCTCAGGGTATTGTTGGGCAATCAAGGGCGCAGCTCGTACCAGGGTATCAATTTTTTTGCGCGGGTAAAGTTTGCTGACCGCCAACACGGTCGGTCTTCGGTTGGGGTCAGGTTCAGGGATTGCAGCCCATAGGCGATCCCATTGCGCAAGGTCAATCCCATTGGGGATGGCATGCACCTTTTCGGCAGGCACTGAGTAATACTCCACAACCTTTTGCCGGGCGTACTCGCTGGGAGTGATCACCACGTCGGAGTTGCGCAGGTTATGCCCTTCAAAGAACGCCTGGGTGCGCAGCATTGTGCGGAATGGCTCTGGTTCCGTCTCGACCAGGTCGGCAAATACCGCCCTAGCCGTACCAATGAATCGTGAGCCCGCACGCCTGGGGATGGCAAAGCCATCGTAATCCAATCCCAGGATCCAATCCGCTTCGGTTCGTGGATCGTTCGCTAATTGGACATTGAACCATAAGCGTTCCAGCGTGAATTGGATGTAATCGCTGGTATCCAGGACAGGGTTGATCATTTCCACCGTTGTCCCCTGCGCCTGGACGGCTTCCTGGAGGGCGCGAACAAACAGAGCTGTCCCGCTCCCTTCTCCCAGGCTTAAGGACCAACTTGTGACGAATAGGGCTTTTGTCATAGCCCAATATTACCCTAGTATATAGGTTATGTCAATATATTGTACATATATATTAGATGAATAAATGATTAATATTTTATGGAATCGCTGGTCTGGATTGGCGCCCCTGGGTGGACCGCAGCATATCCAGACGAGGAGAATGGGGGCTATACCCTTAATGAACGGAGTACGCTAAATTCGAATCTCAGAGGTTACGCCTGTTTGTAAACAATGGGGCAAGTGAACTGGATTCGCTTAATTCCATATATCTGGCTTTGATGGTCGTTTCTAATAGGTGGACCAATCTCAAGCGCTCTTTGCGAGGCTCGTTGATGGGGTTATAAAGGAGTGGTTTGTCAATTGTCACCAAACCCGTCTCGTGAACGGTCAGGGGATAGAAGGGTAAGCGCAGGTTCGTCTTTGCAGCATACAACTCTCCCAAACGGATGAAACCTTTCATAAAAGGGCGAATTTCTGTCATCCTGTCAGGTTCAAGGGATGGATCCTCCGGCGTGATGTAAAGATATTTACGGTCGAGGAGAAGTTCCAGACTCTGCTGGAATGTTTCCTCCATCCCAAGGCGGTCATAGTAGACGGGTATTGGATGGATTGAGAGCAATAGAGGGACGGATATCCGGCAGATGATTTTGGAGACAATTACACTCAGAGGGGGCGCGAGTTTGAGTTCCTTTTCAACAAAATCCAGGCGTACGTATTCGGGTGCCAGTTCTCTATCAATGGTCTCGTGATGAATCCAGGGATAAAGACGTACGGGCATCGAGCAAATGACCCCAATCGGACCTTTTGCGCCAAGGTGGTTGGCGACAAAAACCCCCGGACCTTCTCTAATATTTTCCTTCCCAACCAACTCTCCATCCCATAAAAGTAAGTTCAGGGCTTTGATGATGAAAAAGTATGTCGCGTCGTTCATGGCTTCCTTCCTCGTTTTCAGGTGAGCGGGGCTTGATTTCAGGAAGTACCGCCTGTGGGGTTTGTTCAGATTGACCCATCATCTCTCTGTTTATAACAACCCTGAAAATCCCGGAAAGTAACGCCAGTTGATAGAACACCGATGGATCCCCTGAGCGTTAAACCGAAAGAAGAATACCGGCTGGAGCGATCTTATCAACATTGCTTCAGTCCGGTATTTTATGATTCCGGCATCCGGACAAGATATTCTTGATTAAGTCTTTCAGATGAAAAAGGGGGCGCTTTGACTGAGCGCTATTGTTTGTCCACGAATAGCAACAACCACACCTGCCAGTTTTTCATGGCGGGTTGGGTGATGATCGGGCGCGGGGTTGGCGCCGGCGTGCTCTGGGCGGGGGCAAGCGGGATCACGGGGTTGTCGCCCGGACGCACCATTTGCCCCTCCTCATAAGCCCATTCGATAACAGCCGCTTCTGAGGTTGCATAAGCAATTTGCGTCTCTAAACTGGTGCGGGTTTGTACCAGGCTGGTCACCTGAGCTGCCACGCGGTCTTTTTGTTCGCTCAAATTGCGCAGGTTCACCATCCGATTGTTGAAATCCATAATCAGATAGGCGAGAAAGATAACTCCAACGATGATGAGAGCGTATTTCCAACTGAATTTTATTTGTTTCATAGCAGTGATATTACCCCAGCCTTGAATTTGGCGCAAGTGATTTCTTCCTGATTTGTTTTTGTTTAAAAGGTACTTTGAACTATCATGGTTGTATGCCGGGATGTCAAAGATTGGCTTAAAAGTTGCAAGTATATTGCCAACTGATCAGTCCTATTATGGCTGGCAAGCGAAGATCAACCCGGGTATATCAGGGCTTTAAAGAAAAGCTCTCCTGGACACAGCTTTCCAAGAGAGAGATGCCGAAGGTGGGATTTGAACCCACACGAGCGTAAGCCCACTACGCCCTGAACGTAGCGCGTCTGCCAATTCCGCCACTTCGGCGCGCTCGATATTGTACCTGGATTTACGGTTTTGTCAACCTCCCGTTTCTTTGCCGAAATCGGTCGGCATGCTATAATCGTTGTTGAGGCGGAAATGAACAATTTTTTTCAAGAAATTATCAATCTTTTGCTCCAGGCGCCGGGTAACCTGGTTTATCACCTGGTAGTGACTTTTTCTATCGCTGCAGCTCTGGCAATATCATTGAATTACTGGAAATCCACTGAAACGCCAGAAGGCAAACGATTGGTCTTCGGGTTGGCGGTGCTGTTTCTGGCTCAGCTCGCCTATTTCGGGGTTGGAGCGCTCTCGTGGCAAGGTTTGATTAATGGAAGTATTTTACTGCCGCCTCTGGACCGTTTTGTAGCTATCGTTGGCTTGGTGCTCATCGCCTGGATGTGGATTTTCCCCAGGTCTGCGCGAATGGGAGACGCGGCGACCATTCTATTGCTTTTGATTGTCGGTACAGTATTCGCTTTGAGTCTGGTCTGGTGGGCTGGTCAGAATACCCAATCTGAATTTAATGGCACCTTGCCAGACCAGACAATCTCGATGTTGTCTTTGGGGATAGCCACCATAGGTTTGTTGCTTTTAGCC
>JBBIPD010000145.1:7271-7489 GCA_037443025.1 Chloroflexota bacterium | reverse complement strand
GCGCAGGGCAGCTACCCCGAAGAAGCGCGGGCGCTCGGCTTACTGGCGGTTGCGCTGGGGCAAGCCTCCGCCCCGCCCGCTCAGAACCCAACCACCCAACCCGGCGCAGAGGTCTCCCCGACCGCGCCGGCTGCCCTGCCCGCCTCGCCAACCATTCCGGCGATGACTCTCTCCCCCACCCCGGTTCTGCCGATAACCCGTGCCTCGTCTCCCGTCGC
>JBBIPD010000145.1:0-7217 GCA_037443025.1 Chloroflexota bacterium | reverse complement strand
ACGGGAACAGCCAGACCCAGCCCTACCCCCTCTCCCACAGGCACACCCTTGCCCACTCGCACGCCCACCCCCACCCCCGGGGCGCCGTTCGTCCTGGAGCGACAACAACTGGTGTGCAATCCCGAACTGGAAGAAGCTTTGATTCAGGTGGAGGTCTTCGATTCAGCCGGGCAACCCGTGCCGGGGGTGGAGGTGATTGTCACCTGGGACAGCGGGGAAAACCACTTCTTCACCGGCTTCAAACCCGAAATCAGCCTGGGCTACGCCGATTTCAGCATGACGCCGGGCGTGGTCTATACCCTGCGCCTGGCGGAAGGCGGGCAGATCATCCCCGGACTGACCCCTGGCGAATGTGAAAGCCCCGGCGGCGAGCGCTACTGGGGCGCTTGGAAGCTGACGTTCGTTCAACCTTGAGTGGTATCTGGAGGCAGAGATGAAAATCGTACTTGACCGGCGTTCGTGCAAACGTCAGCAATACCCGCCATGCCCCCTTGCCGCGGGTCTGCGATATCAGGTCGGTCAGCCTGGCGTGAAGGGTGGGCGTATTCCTTCGAGACTCCCGTCTTGTGAAAAATTTCCCGAAATTGACCGACAGATATTCTTCCGGTAAAATATTTTTGTAATATTTCACACCACGATTGCAATCATTACAGGCGGGGAGCAGTCTCTGAAAAGACTGCAAACAAAAGAGCGTTCACTTAAGACCGTTGATAAACTGTCAACGGTTTTTTTGTTTTTTTTATGTGTTCAATAAATCTAAACCGCGGTTGAGCAGCGCGGCGCGCCGATCACGCCAATTTTCAGACCGAATTTACGCCCGAAGGAGGATAGGATATGCCGTACTATATCACCTTGATGAAACTGACCGAGCAAGGCATCAAAGACATGAAGAACGCTCCCGCTCGGATTGACAACGCCGAGAAAGCCTTGGAAGCGGTGGGGGGCAAGCTGCTGGCGTTCTATTTGACCATGGGGGAATATGATTATGTGAGCATTGCGGAAGGACCGAACGACGAAGTCGCGATGACCTACCTGATAAGCCTGGGGATGGCTGGAAACGTGCGCACTACCACCCTGAAAGCATTCAACCGGGAGCAACTGGCTGAGATTGTGAAGAATCTGCCCTGAACAAAAGGGGCAATGCAACCAGCGGCGCGCCGCCTGTAACCCACGCCCGACCCGGAGGGCTATCCCTGGGGCGGGCGTTCTACCTTAATCACGCTCTCGTTGTTGTTCAAACCCCCTTCTCCAAACGCCAATCTAAACCCGAAAAGCGCTCTGCCACCTTGTTATTGCGCACGGCGATGCCGATCGCCTTGCGGCTGCCCACCAGCACGCACAACTCCCGGGCGCGGGTGATGGCGGTGTAGAGCAGGTTGCGCTGCAACATCAGGTAATGAGAGGTCAGCAGGGGTACCACCACCGCCGGGAACTCGGAACCCTGCGCCTTATGCACCGAGACGGCGTACGCCAGCACGAGCTGGTCTGCCTCGCTCCAGTCGTACTCCACCTGGCGCTCCTCAAAGCTCACCTTCAAAGTCTGCTCCACCAGGTCAATCCGGGCGATGGTCCCGATATCGCCATTGAACACCTCTTTGTCGTAATTGTTTTGAATCTGCATCACCTTATCGCCCTGGCGCAAGACCTGCCCGAAGAGGCGCTTTTCGGTCTTTGTCGCCGCAGGGGGGTTGAGCGCCGCCTGCAACGCCTCGTTCAGGGCGTGCACCCCGGCGGGACCGCGGTACATCGGCGTCAACACCTGGATATCCCTGAGCGGATGCAAGCCAAACTTTGACGGGATGCGCCGGCAGACGATCTCCTGCACCCAACCCGCCGCCTCCTCGGGGGTCTCGGCGGGGAAGAGGAAGAAATCCTGGCTCTCTTTGGAGATGAGCGGCATCTGACCCTGGTTGATGCGATGGGCGTTGGTGATGATTTGCGAACCGACCGCCTGACGGAAGATGACGCTCAGGCGGGTCACCGGGGCGATGCCGCTGGCGATCACATCCCGCAGCACATCGCCCGCCCCCACCGAAGGGAGCTGATCCACATCCCCCACCAGCAGCAGGTGCATCCCGGGTTGAAGCGCCTTGAGCAGGCTGAACGCCAGAGAAAGCTCAAGCATGGACGCCTCATCCACGACCAGCAGGTCGAACGGCAGGGGGTTTTCGGCGTTGTGCTTGAAACCCTCGCCAGGTGAGAAACCGAGCAAACGATGGATGGTGCTGGCGGGGCGTCCGGTGGCTTCAGACAGGCGCTTCGCGGCTCTTCCGGTGGGCGAAGCCAGGGCGTAGCGCTTCCCCGCCGTCTCCACAATCTCAATCAAGGCGCGCAGGGTGGTGGTCTTGCCCGTACCGGGTCCGCCGGTTAACACGCTGAGCGGTTGGCTGAGGGCGGTGCGGATGGCGTGTGACTGCTCCGGGGTGAGCCGGGGGTCCAGGGCGATAAAAGCCGGCGGCAGGTCTGCCAGGCGCGGCGGGAGGGCGGTCGCCAGGCTGCGCAGGCGTTCGGCGACCCCCACTTCGGTGTGATAGAGCGGGGTCAGGTAGATGGCTGATTGACCATAAGCTGCGCCGCTTTCGCCGATGCGCAGCGGCAGCGAGACGCCCTGGCGAGGCGTCTCGGGCGGGGCGGGCGCGCTCCCATAAGGCAGGGTCTCCTCCCGCACCCTGTTCTCCTGCGCCAGGCGCTCCAGCCCGGGTCGGATCAAATCTGGCGCCACCTGGAGCAACTCCACCACCCGCTCCTCCAGCAGAGAGCGCGGGGAATAGACATGCCCCTCGTCGGTCATTTCGTTCAGGATGTACACCAACCCCGCCTCGATGCGCGAGGGATGGTCGGACGGCAGACCCAAAGCCTGGGCGATTCGGTCGGCGGTTTTGAAACCCACGCCATAGATATCCCTCGCCAGGCGATAAGGATCGTTCTTCACCACCGCCAGGGCGTCATCGCCGTATACCTTGTAAATCTTTATCGCCAGGCTGGTGCTCACCCCGTAGCTGTGGAGGAAGAGCATGATCTCCTTGATATGTTTCTGCTCCTGCCAGGCGCGGGCGATGAGGCCGGCGCGTTTGGGACCAATATCGCTCACCTCTTGCAGTCGCTCGGGGCGGCTCTCAATGACCTCCAGGGTGTTCAAGCCAAAATGGGCGACGATGCGCTCTGCCAGGCGCGGTCCGATGCCCTTGACCAGCCCCGACCCCAAATAACGCCGAATGCCCGCCAGGGTGGCAGGCAGTATCCGCTCGCAGACTTCCACCTGAAATTGCAAGCCATGTTTGGGGTGATGAATCCAGCTCCCGCTCAAGCGCAGGTACTCGCCCGGGGAAAGCTCGGGGAGGTTGCCCACCACTGTCGCCAGCCCATCCCGGCTGACGCCAGGCATTCTGCTCCCCCTCTCCGGGCGCAGGCGCACCACGCTATACCCCGTCTCCGGGTTATAGAAGGTGAGGCGCTCTACCGAACCACTTAAACTCTCGGAGGATTGCTTATCCAGCGGCGCTCTCTCCATCCAAAGGACTACCCGAAGATCTGCGCCAGGCTCTCATCAGGCGCAAAGTCCGGCGCTGGCTACGGCATGGGGTTGTTCGCCGCCCAATCGTTGCCCAGGATGACCACCACGTCTATCGGGCTGGTCGGGTCATAGCGGCTGAAGATACGGTTGGGAGAGACATTCATCTGCTCGGTCAGGAACTTCAGGGTATAGGGCTTGCCGGTGTAGTCGAAGAGGGTGGTGTTGGCGTAAAGCTGCTCGGCGTTGCCGGTCTCGGCGATGTTGTAGCCCAAACCCTTCAGGTAATCGCCGGTGCGCGCCGCCAACCCCGCCGTCGCCGTGCCGTTCAACACCCTGAGCCGGGCGTTTTCAGCCTGAATCACCTCGGTCGGTTGCATGTTGGCAACCGGGCTGGAGGGACCGGACTCGAAGAAAATGCTATCGCGCAACTGGCGGATTTTTTCGGAGATGGGTTTAAGCACCTCATCCCCCTCGGGCGATTTAGCCAGCAAGACCTGATCGGGCGGTCCGATCACGCCGCGCTTGATATTCTCCTCGGGAATCTGCTGAGCCAGCCACGCCAGTTTTATCGCCTGCTCCAGGGTCAGATTGGTATTCACCCCGGCGGAAAGCTCCTGATACAGGCTCGGAGCGTTTTTGATCAGGGTTGGCAGGATGTCCGCGCTCAGGATGCGGTCACGAATCGCCAGAATCACCTCTTGCTGGCGCTCAGCCCGGTCGAAATCGCCGCCCTCGGTCTTGCGGGTGCGGGCGTAAGCTAGGGCAAGCTCGCCGTTCAAGGTCTGGACGCCGGGTTTGAGGGTCTTGACGTTGTTATCGCCCAACGGGTCAACCTTCATCTTTTCTTTGACATTTACCTTTATCCCATGGATTTCATCAATGAAACGGATGAAAGCCCCAAAGTCAATCTGGGCATAGTAGTCAATCGGCACGCCCAGAAGCTCCTCCACCGTCGCCATCGCCAAGCCGGGACCACCGCCGTTAGGGTATTTATACGCCTCGCCCAGACTGTAGGCGGTATTGATGCGCCCATAATTGAATCCGCCAGGGATATTGACCCATAAATCACGTGGAATCGAAAGTATGCCTGCGGTCCGCGCCAGCGGATCGAGGGTGAGCAAAATCATCGTATCGGTGCGCGGCGCCCCTTCGTTGGTCTCCCAATCCCGATAATCCAAGCCCATCACCAGGACGCTCACCCGGCTGGCGCCATCCCAGGGTTCGGGTTGCGGACCGCTGGGAGCCTGCAACGGCGTCTGCACATCGCGAATCACCCCAGACGCATCCGGTGTAGATGTAGCCTGCGACTGAGACAGAGAAATGCCCGGAAGCGAGGTCATCTCCCAGGAGGAGACAAGGTCGCGCACAAAAATAAAGGTCAAATAGGCGGTAATCACCGCTGCAATGGCGAAGGCAACCAGCAGCGCCCAGAGCAGCCACCGGGTTGTCTTCGAAAAGCCTTTGTGTGGGTTCTGTGTTGGATTCATATCAGCCATTAATATCTATTGCCTCGGAGGCGATCTCGGCTTGCGGTTTATTTATTCGCCTGAGCCAATCCAATCTCCGATGTTGTTAAGCCGAAACCGCACTGCACAGAAGCGCAGCGGGCGCGATTATATCACGGTATAATCATCCTTCGGATGTCTCTCATTAGCGTTTCATCCCTTTCAAAATCCTTCGGACCGGTTGATATTTTCGCGCGCCTGTCGTTCAATATCCCGCCGGGAGCGCGAATCGCCATCGTCGGTCCAAACGGGGTTGGCAAAACCACCTTGCTGCGCATCCTGGTTGGGCTGGAGGAGCCCTCAGGCGGATCGGTGCAACGGGCGCGCAACCTGCGCCTGGGTTACCTGCCCCAAGAAGCCGGGCTACACGGCGCGCATACCCTTTGGGAAGAATGCCTCAAATCCCTGACGGATTTGCTCCGGATGGAGAACGAGTTGGCTCGTCTGGAGGCTGCTATGGGCGACCCAGACTTGGCGGAAGCAGCTCTGGAACGCTATGGTCCGCTCCAGGCGGAGTTCGAGCGCCAGGGCGGCTACATCTACACCACGCGCATCGAGCAAATCTTGACCGGCTTGGGCTTTCAGCCTGGCGACTATCACCGCCCGGTGCATCAGCTTTCCGGCGGTGAACGCACCCGGGCGGTGCTGGCGCGCCTGCTGCTCGCCTCCCCCGACCTGCTCATCCTGGACGAACCGACCAATCACCTGGATATCGCCGCGGTCGAGTGGCTGGAGAGCTACCTCAATCAGTGGGAAGGCGCGGCGCTGATCGTCTCCCACGACCGCTATTTTTTGGATAAGGTGGTAGATCACATCTGGGAGATGCGCAAAGACGGGCTGGAGACTTATCGCGGCAATTACACCGCCTACGTCCAACAGCGCCAGGAGCGCTGGGAACTGCGCCAGCAAATCTTTGAGACCGAAAAAGAACGCCTGCTCAAAGAACTGGATTACGTCAAACGCAATATCTCCGGGCAAAATACCCTGCAGGCGAAAGGCAGGCTGCGCCGTCTGAGTCGTCAGGTGGAAGCCATCGAGAGCCTGGGCTTGGACGCCATCCAGGGCAAAAACTGGATGGAAATCAGCTCCCAGGCGGATATCTCCACCCATACCATGGGCGTAGAGGCGGTGGAAAACCGCATCCGCTCCCTGCGCTCACCCATCAACCGCCCTCCCCGGCTCCACATGAATCTCAAAGCCAGCCAGCGTTCTGGAGACCTGGTGCTGCGCACCTACGCGGTCGAAATTGGCTATGCAGACGAAGGTCGTCCGCTCTTCCATGTACCCGACCTGGTGTTGCAACGGGGAGAATGCGCCGCTCTTATCGGTCCGAACGGGGCGGGCAAGACCACCTTTCTCAAAACCCTGTTGGGGTATTTGCCGCCCCTGGCAGGGAAGATTGTGTTGGGCGCCAGTCTGAACATCGCCTACTTTGCTCAGGCGCACGAGGACCTGAACCCGCAGCGCACCCTGGTGGAGGAAATCGAAGCAATCGCCCCGAGCATGCTCCTGGCGCAAATCCGCGATTACCTGGCGCGCTTCCTGTTCACCGGCGAGGATGTTTTCCGAAAGGTCTCCACCCTCTCCGGCGGCGAGCGCGGCAGGCTGGCGCTCGCCAAGCTGGCGTTGAGCGACGCCAACCTGCTCCTCCTGGACGAACCGACCAACCACCTGGACATCCCCTCTCAGGAAATCCTGCAAGAGGTGCTGCAGGATTACCAGGGCACCATCCTGCTGGTCTCACACGACCGCTACCTGATTGACGCCCTGGCGACCCAAATCTGGGAGATACAGCCTGATGAAGCCTCCATGCGCATCTTCGAGGGCACCTACACCCAATACCGCCTCCAGTTAGAATCGGAGCGTATGGCAGCGACGGGCGCCCGACAGCAGGAAGCGGCGGTGAGTAAGCGCCGCGAAGGTGAACGCCCCACGCTTGATGAACGCCGCCGCAAGGCGCGGCTCAAGGAAGTGGAAGAGCAGATTGCCGAGCTGGAGAAACAGCTTGCCGCCCTCTCGCGCCAGCTCGAGAAACCCCCGCCCGATCCGGCAAAAGTGCAGCGCCTGGGCGGCGAGTACGTGCGCCTGCAGAATGAGATGGAGAGCCTGATGGGGGAGTGGGAGGGGCTGCACTCTTAATCCGCGGTTGCACCCGCGACCATTGGCTCATCCCCGTTGTAACGCCGCAATTGCGGAAA
>JBBIPD010000144.1:0-7497 GCA_037443025.1 Chloroflexota bacterium | reverse complement strand
CCGAGCGCCACGCCCACCCCCACCACCACTCCCCTGCCTCAGGCGGTCGCCCTGGATGGCGTGGTCTATGTGGACCAGCACGGGCGCTGGAATTACTGCGGTCCCGCCAACCTGACCATGGCGCTCAAATTCTGGGGCTGGACCGGCGACCGGGACGACGTGGCGGCGGTGGTCAAGCCCGGCATTAACGACCCCAACCTGGATTTTATCCAGAGGGGCAAGCTGGACAAGAATGTCATGCCCTACGAGCTGGCGAATTTCGTCACCGATTACACCGATTACCATATCGTCGTCCGGTATGGGGGCGACATAGACCTGGTGAAACGGATGATCGCAAGCGGCTTCCCGGTTCTGGTGGAGAAAGGTTATTACGAGGCGGATTACACCGGCAAAATTGGCTGGATGGGGCATTATCTGTTCACCACGGGATATGACGAGGCGAAAGGCGAGTTCATCGTCCAGGACGCCTACCTGAAGCCGGGCAAGGACATGCGCGTCGACTACCAGACCTACCTCGACGGCTGGCGAGGCTTCGACTACCTGTTTATGATCGTCTATCCCCCCGAGCGGGAAACGGAGGTCTTCGAGCTACTGGGTCCCTATGCAGACCCCCAATGGGCGAACCAGCGCGCCTTGCAGATTGCCGAGGAGGAGATACAAACCCAAACCGGCATTGACGAGTTTTTCGCCTGGTTCAATAAAGGCACCAGCCATGTCAATCTGCTTCAGTATAACGAAGCAGCCCTGGCTTACGACCAAGCCTTCAGCCTCTACGCTCGGCTTGGCGGCGATGATACTCAGCGCCCGTATCGCATCATGTGGTACCAGACCGGACCCTACTGGGCTTATTTTTACACCGGACGCTACCAGGATACGATCAACCTGGCAAACACCACCCTGAACGAGACCATCGCCGAGCCGACCCTGGAAGAGAGCCTGTACTGGCGCGGGCAGGCTTACCTGGCGTTGGGTCAAACTGCCGACGCCATCGCCGATTTTCGCGAAGCGGTGCGCCTGAACCCGAACTTTGCGCCGGGTCTCAACATGCTCTCTCAACTGGGGGTCAGCCCATAGGCGGGTTTATTCCTCTCTGGCGACGATCAACCTGACGCCCTGTACGCCCACCACGCGAATTTTTGCGCCTCTGGGCAAAGTTTCGCCTTCCCTCTGTGCGCTGGCGGTCCACAGCTCGCCGCCCACCTGCACCGTGCCCACCGGCTCCAGCGCGGCGCGCACAACGCCGGTGCGTACCGGGGCTTTCATCGCCCGCAAGGCATAGCCCACAACTCCCAGGAAGATCAAGCCGGTGGCGATGGAGGTTCCAATCACCAACGGCACCGAGACACGCTGAAAAGCCGGCACGCTGGGCGAGTTGAACAGCACCAATGCCCCGACAATCAGCGAGCCAATCCCGGCGGCGGTTAACGCCCCATGGGTAGGCGCTTTGATATCCAGCACAAACAGGACAAAAGCGATCACCAGAAAGACCAGCCCGAACCAGTTTACCGGTAAGATACCCAGCCCGTACACTGCCAACGCCAGGCAAACCACCCCGATAAAACCGGCAATCCAGCCGCCCGGGCTGGAGAGTTCGATCAAGATTGCCTGGACGCCGATGGTGAGCAAGAGGAAGACGATGTTGGGGTTGGTCAGAACCGCCAGGATTTGTTCGATGAATGTGCTGCGCACCTGCTCGACCTGGGCGCCGGCGGTTTTCAAGGCGCGTTCTTCGCCTTTCACCTTCACGGTGAAGCCATCCAGTTGGGCGAGCAGATCATCCACATCATTGGCGACGAAGTCAACCAGCCTGATTTCCAACGCCTCAGTCGCTGAGACCGCCTCGGCGGTTTCGATGGTCGCCTCGGCGAGTTTAATCGCCTCCGCCGGGCGCCGCTCCGCCAGCGAGCGCACCGTGGCTTTGAGGATATTCTTCACCTTGGTCTGGGCGGTTTGGTCCAGGTCCTGACCTTCAATGGAGATGGGGCTGGCTGCGCCGATGGCAGTGCCGGGCGCCATCGCCGCGACGTGCCCTGCCAGGGTGATCACCGTCCCGGCGCTGCCTGCCATGGCGCCGCGCGGGTAGATATAGACCACCACCGGGACCTCGCTTTCGAGGATGGTCTGTACCATAGACTGCATTAGCTCAACGCTGCCGCCAGGCGTGTTGAGCTCGAAAATCAGCAGTTCAGCCCCTTCCTGTTCAGCCAACCTGATGCTGCGTTTGAGGTACTCAGACATGGCAGACGAGACCGGTCCCTCGGCGGTTATCACCAGCACCAGAGGCGCTTCCGATTGCGCCGCCGAACGGCTCTGCCCGGGTAACAGGCTTAGCAACACAATTGCCAATACAGAGATCAAAAACCACTTGCGCATCTTATCCATCCGATGAACCAATAACAGATAATCTAAAACTATTATAGCCCGATTCGCGGGATTAAAAAGCAACCTCCCCGCGGGATCAACCGGCGGGAAGGGTTATGGATATCCAGGAACCTTTGCCTCGAATTCAGGATTTCGCTTTCTCTCTGCGGCGCAAGATATCGGTGCCGATGACCAACGCCAGAGAGATTAGCCCCAGGACAATCGCCGCGCTGTAAGCGCCCATGTACTGCCGCTCATCCAGAGCGCGATAGATGTACAGGGTGGCGGTTTCGGTACGCCCCTGGATGCCGCCTCCGATGACCAGCACTGCGCCGAATTCGCCCAGGGCGCGGGCGAAGGTCAGAGTGACGCCGTAAATAAAACCCCAGCGCAAGGCGGGGAGGGTGATACGCCAAAAGATTTGCCAGCTATTGGCTCCCATAGTCGCTGCGGCTTGCTCCTGCTGGATGCCAAAAGCCTCGAGCATGGGGATCAGTTCACGGATCATAAAGGGCAGGGTGACAAATAATGTGGCTAAAATCATGCCCGGCATGGCAAAAGCCACTCTGATATCGAGCCTCTCCAGAACCGGAGCAAGCAAGCCGTTTCGACCAAAGAGGAGCAATAACATGTAGCCGACCACAACGGGGGAGACGGCAAAAGGCATATCTATCAAGCCATTAATCAGGTCGCGCCCGGGGAAGCGATCGCGCACCAGCGTCCAGGCGACGATCGTCCCAAACACCAGATGGACGAAAACCACCACCACGGCGATGAGAATAGTGCGCTTGAAAGCAGCGATGACATCGGGCTGACTTAACGCCGCCAGCACTGCGCCTGCGCCGTCCTTAAACGCCCCGGCGATGATGGAGCCAATTGGGGCGAGAATCAAGACTCCCACGTAAAGCACAACCACCGAGATCAACAGGCGCCGCGTCCAAACGCTGGCGGTGGGGACCGGCTTTTTTGCCTTTTGGCGTTTGTCCACGGTTTCCAGACTCATTGCTTCTCCTTCTGGCTGCGACGTTGTAGCCAGTTGATCAGCATCATCAGGCTGAAGGAGATTGCCACCATCACGATAGAAACCGCGCTGGCGCCGAGCCGATTCTCGGATTCGACCTCTCCCAGGACATAGACCGCCGCCGTTTGGGAATAGAACGGGATATTCCCCGCCACGATGACGATCGCCCCGAACTCGCCGATTGCCCGCGCAAAACTCAACAGGGCGCCGCTGGTAAGGGGTAGAAGCAGAGGCGGCAGGGTGATGCGCCGGAAGATCGTCCAACCGGCTGCGCCCAGGGTTGTGGCGGCGTCCTCCTGGGTTCGATCCAGATCAATCAACACAGGCTGCACCGCTCGCACCACGAAGGGAAATGTGATAAACAGCAACGCCAGGATGATGCCGGGCGGGGCAAAGATGATGGAGATGCCCAACTCGTTCTTCAGCCAGGCGCCCAGGGCTTGCTGGGGTCCAAAAAGCACCACCAGCATCACGCCGGTGACCAGGGTCGGGATGGCGAGAGGCACATCAATCACCGCGTTGAGCAGCGATTTGCCCGGAAATTCGTAACGCACCAGGACGTAAGCCGCCAGAGTCCCCATGACCGTGTTGATGACGGTCATCACCGCCGATGTCCACAGGGTGAGCGTCAGGGCGCTCCAGGCGACCGGGTTGATCACCTGGCGCCAGAATTCGTTCAACCCCTGCCGTAGTCCATCCTGAAAGATCACCGCCAAGGGGATGATCAACAAGGCAGACAGATAGGCGAGGGCGACGCCGCGTAATACCCAACGTCCCCAGGGGACTTGCTTTAGCCCGGTTGGGGCGGTTTTTTCTCTATCTACCCTTTGGATCAATTCAGGCGCGTCCATTTCGCCTCTCACCGCCCAAAATTAACCGAGCGCGCCTCCCGCTCTCGATCCATAATGGGATGTATCCTGGCTTGCATAAAGTGGGAGCGGACAACCAGGATTGCCCTGTCGTCCAGAGCGCGTAATACCTGTTCAATGACGCCCGAAAGAGAGATTTTACCGCCCGAGGTGTTCAAAGGAGCCCCCAGCACCACCAGGTCATAATTCCCTTCGGTCGCTTCGCGCAGGATTTCTTCGGCGGTTGCCCCGCTGCGGATGAGCGTTTTTGAGGGCACGCCCAAAATGGACAGGGATTGCACCCCGCCTTCGAGAAAGCGTTCGGCGCGTTGGTAGAGGTCGCTGTCTCTGTTGGAAGCGGGCAGCACCGAGAGCAGGGTGGCATCCGCGCCGAGGTGGCGGATCAAGCGACCGGCGAAGAGGACATCATCCTTGCCCGGCTCGCCGCTGGCGACGCATACCAATGCCCGTTGGGGCGCGTTTTGGGGGGTGGGTACCAATAGCAAGTGGTGTTCACCCGTTTGTAATAAGCGCTCAGCCAGCTCGATATCCTGCTGGTGGTGAAAACCCATGATCACCAGGTCGTACGGCTGTTGTTCGGCTGCCCGGGGCACCGCTTGAATCGGGGAATCCCGCGAGGTCTGCACATCCAGCGATGCCAGCCCGCTGCCCAACTGTTTACGAACTTCCTGCAGGTGAACCTGGAGGGCTTCTTCTTTCATGCCGCAACCCAGAAGGGTCATCCGGGCATGCGCCAGACGGGCGATTTCACCCCCCAAAGATAGCGCCGCCTGGGAGCGCCGCGAGGCGTCGGATACGAGTAAGAAGCTCAAGCCGGGGTGCTTTAGAGTTTGGATACGGTGAACGCCCACCCAGGTTTTTGACCCGGGCTGAAGCGGAAAACGGCTGGCTTGGTCGGGGTAACGCGTTGCTTCCACCAGAATCGAGCTGCTGCCAAACGCTACCGGGGGCGAGATAGGGCGCACCCCGGGAATCGGCGGCAGGCGCAACCTGAGGCGTTCGTACGAACCGCCAAAGGAGACCTCTTCCACAGTCGCCTGTCCCAGGACGGGGCAATCCAGCCCTTCGGCAGAAGGCGCCAGGGCGACATCTTCCGGTCTGAAGAGCACCTGAACGCGCCCTTCTTCCTGGATGGGATGCGCCTCTCGGTCCAGCGGGAATTGAACTGAGCCCAACTCTACAGCCTCACCGGACAATCTCCCTAAGAGCAAGTTGCCGGAGCCCAGGAAGGAAGCGACGAACTCGGTCTGGGGTTTTTGATACAGCTCGTCTGGGGTGCCTACTTCCAGCAGGCGCCCGAAGTTCATCACCCCGATGCGGTCCGCCAGGTCGAACGCCTCCTCCTGGTCGTGGGTGACGAAAATCGTGGTCACCCCCAGTTTGCGCTGGATGGCTTTGAGGTTACGACGCAATTCCACCCGGATCTTGGCGTCCAGAGCGCCCAGCGGCTCGTCCAACAAGAGGACATCCGGCTGATAAGCCAATGCCCGCGCCAATGCCACCCGTTGTTGCTGCCCGCCGGAAAGCTGGCGCGGCATGCGCCCTCCCAATCCAGCCAACCCAACCATCTCCAAAAGCTCGTCTCTGCGCCGGCGACGCTCTGCCGCAGGGACTTTGCGGATTTTTAGCCCGAACTCCACATTTTCGGCGACGTTCATGTACTGGAACAGGGCGTAGTTTTGAAAGACGAATCCTACCCGGCGCTGTTGGGTGGGCAACATGGTCACGTCTCGTCCGTGGAGGATCACCCGCCCCTGATCGGCGGCGGTAAGCCCGGCGATCAGGCTGAGCACCGTGGTTTTGCCGCTGCCGCTGGATCCGAGTAGGACAAAAAACTCGCCATCCCCCACCTCTAAAGAGACATTGTTGACGACGGGATGACCGTCGTAGCGCTTGGTCAATTGTTCGAGAATGATGGACATGCGCGATTCACTCCCTGGGGAAGCAAGGGCTCTGGTCGGTGGGCAGTCTGGATGTCACCTGTTCAGGCGCTGCACTTGCGAAACAACCTGTTGATAAATCCCATTTTCCCCAAAAAATTCAGGGGTGACTTTTTCCCAACCGCCGAAGTATTCGATGGTGAACAGGTCTTCAACCGGAGGGTACTGGCTGGCGGTGGCTTTGGCGACCTCAGGATCCACGGAACGAAGCCCGTACCTGGCAAAGACCTCTTGCGCCTCTCTGCTGAAGAGAAAATCCACAAAGGCTTCGGCAACCTCTCGCGTGCCGTGCTTGTCTGCATAGGCGTCAATCACCGCCACCGGATTCTCAATCAGAATGGTCGAGCGGGGGATGACCAACTCGTACGTCTCCCCGCTTTGCTGACCGACCAGGACCTCGTTTTCATAGGTGATGGCTAAGTCGCCCACGCCTTTTTCGTAGTTGGTGATGCTCTCGCGCGCCCCTTTGTCCATTACGGTCACGTTGTTCAGCACTCTCAGAAGAAAGTCCTGGGCGGCGGCGTCATCGTCCGCGGGAACTCCCTCGACGAAACCGCGTTTGGCGGCTCCATACAGCGCCAGGATATTCCACATTGCCCCGCCGCTGGTTTTGGGGTTGGGGGTCAGAATTTCCAGACCCGGCACAGCCAGGTCCGCCCAATCGCAGATGCCTTTGGGGTTACCCTGACGCACCGCAAAGGAGACGACAGAGTTGCTGACCATCCCCTTGTATGGGTTGGATTTCCAGTCATGGGTGATCAGCCCGGCTTTTTGGATGCGGGTGATGTCCGCTTCGAGGGATAGGGCAGCGATATCGGCTTCAAAACCCTCCACAATGGCGCGGGATTGCGCCCCTGAACCCAGGTAGGACTCATCAAAAATCACATCTTGCCCGGTCTTTTCTTTCCATTGCTGCTGAAAAATTGGGATCAACTCGCGATATGCCTCGCGAGGGGTGGTGTAAGCGCCCAGGATCAACTTAATCGGGTCTCCGGTTTGGGGGGAATCTGCCCCGCCTTGTGGTTCTTCCACCCTGGTGGGCTGACCAGCGCAACCTGCCAGAAACCCCAGAATGATCCCCAGGGTCACCCCCAGGCGCAACAGGCGTATTTTGATTGTGGACTTCATTTCAAGTCTCCTCACACGTCGGAACGGTTGAATGTGTCGGTTAAGAGGAACGGTTCAGGTCTCGTTATCCTGGTCGAGGATGGCGCGCGCCGCCTGCGTACGCTGGACAACATCCGCCAGGGTGGTGCCATCCAGGATGGCGGCGATGGCGTTGCGCACATCCGACATGACCAGACGT